>JAJYFP010000159.1 GCA_021790855.1 Actinomycetes bacterium | reverse complement strand
GGAAGAATTCGGCGTGCAGCCGGGTCGGATCGCCAATGGTCAGCATCGGCTCGCCATTGCCGGTGATGGCGCCGGGGTTGACGTTCTTGGCCGTGATCATCCCCGAGATCGGGGCCGTGACCGAATAGGTCTGCAGGCTGTCACTGGACTCGACGCGCGCCAACACCTGACCGCGCGAGACGCGTTGGCCCAGTTGGGGTGAACGGTGTGGGAGTAAATGTCGGAGAACTCATGCGCTGTCCATGTGGAAGGATGGACACCGTTGGTGATGTGTCCAATGGGCACCTGAGCGTGTTCAAGGGCAGGCCATACTCCAGAAAAAAGCTCTCTTGAGACCTCCCCGTGCAGTTTCGATACCCCATTCACCGAGGAAGCAAGTCGCATGCCCATTACGGCCATATTGAACGGTGCATCTATAGGTTCTCCATCGAAGTGGCCTAGGGCTAAGACCTCGCTCATATCAACGTTGCACTCATTAGCCATGTAAAGAAGGTACTTGTGCATAAGATCGATTGGGAAGAGGTCGATTCCCGCTGGAACGGGAGTGTGAGTTGTAAATATGTTGGATGCCCTTACAATCTCGATAGCCTCTTCGAAGTCAAAACCTTCTAGTACGAGTTCTCTGAGTCGTTCGAGTCCCAAAAATCCGGCGTGTCCTTCATTGGAGTGGTAGATCTCTACCGGCTCACCTAAGGCTCTTAGGGCTCTAACGCCTCCAACCCCAAGTATGATCTCTTGCCGAAGACGATGTTCAATGTCACCTCCGTATAAGCGATCGGTAATGGAACGAAGGTGCGGAGGGTTGTGTTCGTGGTCTGAGTCTAGGAGATAAAGACTGACCCGTCCTACG
The DNA here is from genome assembly GCA_021790855.1 of Actinomycetes bacterium. The sequence goes on along the minus strand of JAJYFP010000159.1, from coordinate 2,194 downwards.
CTGGCTCGCCATATCTTGACGATGACGTCCTCTTCTCCTAAGCGCAGATCTACCTCGTTGATAGGCTGAGGGGCCACTAGGCCTACCTCTAAAGGATTTAGATTCGGGTATCGTTCAAACTGGTTCCCCCTGGGGGTGACGCCTTGGCGGAAGTATCCAGATCGATAGAAAAGACCAACCCCTACGATTGGTACCCCCAAGGCTGAAGAAGACTTTAGGTGATCTCCTGCAAGTACGCCGAGTCCACCTGAGTACTGTGGAAGGGCAGATGAGATCCCAAACTCCGGTGAGAAGTATGCTATTTTGGAGACCGCAGACTTTCGTTGTTGAAACCAAGACTCCGACTTTGAGTAGGAGTTGAGATCGCTGCTGACCTTTTTTAAGAACTCGGTAAAACGAGAGTCGTTGGATAACTCCTCTAGTCTCTCGCTGGATACCTGTTCTAAAAGGTGGAAGGCGTTGTGGTCGGTCTCCTCCCAAATCTTTGGGTCGACCCATCGAAACAAGTCTTGGCTCGGTCGATCCCACGACCAGCGTAGATTGCTTGCCACATCTACAAGTGGGGCTATGTTCTTTGGCATTGAACGTTCAACTCTAAAGCTATGTAGTGGTTTCACATATCACAGGTTATTTGCTTGCAACCCTTCAAGCGGACCTGTTGGGACAATACTCTATGTAACTAGGTATTCTCATTTAATCGGAGGTCGATTTGGCGGTAGATAAGGTAAGTCTGGACCTTAGAGCACCTGTTATAAACGCTGGCTCGCCGGCAAAGGCTACGATCTTTCAACCCCTCGAAGTTACATGCGACGCACTCTCTCTTCCTTCAAATCCGCTTCGAGTTGTGCTCATATATGAAGAAGCGGGATCTATAGTGCAAGTTCCATTCTCTGAGCTTGGAAACGATGCCTTTACCGTAACGTTTACCCCTACAGTTCTAGGGGAACGCAAACTTCGAGTACTTGGCTGGGAGGACTTGTTTAGAAAAAGCGTCAAAGCTCTCGAAAAACGCGTAGACGCCAGGGTTGCTGAGCTTATTGACTTTGAAGACGTTGTATCTGAGGCAGTTCTTCGATGTAAGGGTCTTGGAAAGATCAGTCCTTCTACGAAACTCTACAAAGAGGTCTTCCCGACCCTCAAGGAGCTCTTGAAAAAGGTAGCAGGTGGCCCTTTGAATGCAGTCGTGGAGGTTCTTGACTCTTTGGTTTTAAAGGGTCGTGAGATTGAGGTTGTAGAGGATGACGCGCGTGAGCTATTGAGACTCCTATCCGACGATGACCTCTCCGAGGTCTGTAGCGTGCCATTGCGCAAGGATGATGTCAGTGAGCTTATCTTTGAGGTCTTCGTCGAAAGAGAGAGATCAACATTTGGATGTTGGTACGAGCTTTTCCCGAGATCCCTTGGTGGATTTACTGGAGTTGTTGATGTGCTCCCTCGCCTTAGAGATCTTGGTGTTGATGTCCTTTACCTACCTCCTGTCCACCCAATCGGAGTGACGGGTCGGAAAGGCAAAAACAACTCGTTGATTGCGGGGGAGCAAGACGTTGGCAGCCCGTGGGCGATTGGATCACACCTTGGAGGGCATGATAGCATCGACCCTACTTTGGGTGGATTTGAAGAGTTCGCTGAGATGCTGACGACTGCTGCGGACCTTGGAGTTGAGGTAGCGTTAGATCTAGCTCTTCAATGTTCATTGGATCATCCGTGGGTTGTCGAACATCCCGAGTGGTTCGTACATCGCTCTGACGGCTCGATAGCCTTTGCAGAGAATCCGCCAAAACGTTATGAAGACATAGTTCCTATTAACTTCTTTCCATCTAGTGAAAGCGATAGAGTAGCGCTGTGGAATGAGATCCATAGGGTTGTGAAGTTCTGGATCGAAAAGGGAGTGCGCATATTTCGCGTGGACAATCCTCATACGAAACCTATGTCTTTTTGGGAGTGGTTGATATCAACTATACGAAAAGAATATCTAGATGTCGTATTTTTGGCTGAAGCCTTTACAAGACCTAAAATCATGTACAAGTTGGCTGAGGTTGGATTCTCTCAAAGTTATACATACTTCACTTGGCGAAATAGCCCTTCGGAGATCTCAAGTTACGTAAGCGAACTTTACAGCAACGAGGTGAAGACCTACTTCCGCCCTAACTTCTGGCCAAACACCCCGGACATACTATCAGGAGTCCTCAGATGG
>JAJYFP010000158.1 GCA_021790855.1 Actinomycetes bacterium | reverse complement strand
TATCGACGAGATATTGTCCAGGGACGGTGCAAGGTAGTTTATATAGAGGTGGGAGTTCAGCTATAAGGTCACATGCGGAATGCTTTGGCTGTCCGTGTCGACGACGTTAAGATCGTGTCGGTATCTCATCGGTGTTAGTCGACTTTGAGTTGAGCTAGGTCTGAGTTATTGCTGTCCGGTATCTGTTTTGGGGCTCGATGGTAGGGCCATGAGTAGTTGCTCGAGGCGATCAAGTCGTTCACCTAAAGACTCCTCTAACTTAGCGACAAAAGAGTCTTGGGAGTTCAGGTGTGCGTCGATTATCTGTGACTCGTGAAGGAGAGCTTCGGCATCTTGATAAGTTTGGTCCGCTCTTTTGTCAGCTGCCTTAGCTTGAACGTCTTGACCTACCATGATTATAGAGAGCAAGACAAGCTGCAAAAAGGTTTGGGCAACCCAAGCTACAATAGCTTGTATTCCAGAGCGCAAAGCAGAAGGCAAGCTCAAAAGGTCGAAGGCTGCAAACAGATATGCGCACCACATGGAGCCTACAGCCTTAGTAATCTTGACGGCCAACCACGCGTTAAATCTATTGAAAACATTGTTTCTGGGTAGTTGGTCAAAGACCTTTACCGGCTTTTCGAACTTGCGAAGTTCTAGCCAGGGATGGTGTTGCAAAAGGCTTGAGGCCGATTCGTGTGATGTGGTTGCAGGGGATGTCACTTATACTCCTCCATCTTTAAGATGTTCTAATATTTCAAGCAATGGTAGCTACCTTTGCAGAGTGAGGCGACGGATCCGCTTGAGTTTTACCCGCTCAAAGGTCAGTTAATTTCTCACATTGCGGTAGGGTAATTGTCAGATCTATTGCATGTTTTTTTACTTGATTGGGATGAGTTTAGTTGAGGTTATTTAGAGATGATCTAGCGTGGTCACTTCCTAAAGAGATGGCTACCGAAGAGTACATCAAGTATCTAGAGATGTTGTTTGGAGAGGTTGCTCTACCTACCACTTCTTTAGAGGACTGGAGGTACGGCGAGATAGATGAACTCGACCTTAGTAGTGTGAAGTGCGTCAATCCGCGGTTCCGCTTTGAAGAGGGCTATCTTAGAAGCTGGCTCGCAAGGTGGTCCCTGAGGGGATCTGATTCATTTACTAACTTCGCGGTCGTTGGTGACTTTGAAGCGGAAGTTTTGCGCGGTTTCGAAGATCACGCAAAGTTGACGTTTGTGGAAAAGGAATCTTATGAGCCTTTGACGGTGGATCCATATGATCCGTTTGAGGCCCTGGCCAGAGCTCTCTCTCCCAAGATGATCTCCCTAGAGGTAGGGTCGTTTGACCATGCGACTCCAGTCTTTTTGGGTTTGTTGAGTCCGACGAGTGGCTCTTCGATTGTCGCACGTGACGTTGAGGTAGTAGTTCCTAATGGGAAGCGTGCCTCTGTAGTCATTGTTCGAGAGGGAGGATCAGAAGACGACCTATTCCTTGACAGTATTCGAGTAGCTGTAGGTAACGACTCGACTTTGGACCTGTTGATACTACAAAATTTAAACGAAGGTTCATGGGATCTGACTTCCTATACTTCCAATGTATCTCGTGGTGGCAGTCTTACATCGTTGACAGTCTCTTTAGGATCCGACTACTCCAGACTGCGAAGTAGCTGCAACCTGCTTGAGAGGGCTGCTGAGGCTAGATTGAAGGCTGCATACATCGCAGGGGGTGATCAAACTATGGAGTTTCGTACCTTCCAGAATCACAAGGCTCCTGGAACCCACTCTGATCTTTTGTACAAGGGAGCTGTAGCGGGAAGTTCTCACTCAATCTACTCCGGACTCATAAAGATTCAAAAGGGTGCAAGAGGGTCAAACGCTTTTCAGACGAATCGCAACATTGTTTTGAGCGAGAACTCAAGGGCAGACTCGGTGCCCAACTTAGATATAGAAGAGAGCGACGTGAAGTGCTCTCACGCTTCAGCTGTAGGTCCGGTTGATCCGGAGCAACGGTTTTATCTTGAATCAAAGGGGATTGAGACGGAGGTCGCCGAGAAGATGATTGTCAGTGGATTCTTTAGAGGTCTATTGGGCAGTATTACGACTCTTGATCTTTCTAGTTTAACTTTAGAAGCACTGGAGAAGAAGTGGTAGGTAGACACGAGACTCGAGGAATGCACTTTATGTGCAAGATAGACGAGATGAAAAGTGGCGAGGCGCGTCAGTTCCAAGTTGGCTCTATCAAAGTTGCGTTGGTTCGGATAGATAGCGAGTTCTACGCGGTTGGAGACATCTGCTCTCATGCCAAGTACTCACTCTCTGAAGGAGAGGTGTACGTTGACGAAAAGGAGATCGAATGTTGGAAGCACGGAAGTACCTTCTCTTTGATCGACGGTAAGCCACAGTGCATGCCCGCAACAAAGCCCGTGCCCGTCTTTGAGGTTATCGTAGATGGTACTGACGTCTATGTGAAGTTGGAGCAGCGATGACGACCACTAATTTAGAACCAGTACTTGAGATCAAAGACCTACACGTGTCAGTTGGAGATAAAGAGATTTTAAGGGGCATTTCTCTTACTGTAGCAAAAGGTGAGAAGATCGCGATTATGGGACCGAACGGATCCGGAAAGAGCACGCTCTCTAGTGTCATTTTGGGCAAGCCAGGTTACGAGGTCACACAAGGTCAGATAGTGTTCGCCGGACACGACACATCTAAGATGCCTTCGTTTGAACGATCTCGACTCGGGCTGGCTCTCATTTCTCAGTATCCACAAGAGGTTGAGGGAGTAGATCTCTATGATCTCGTTACTGCCTCCTTAGATGCCCGAGGAATGAATGCGGCAGATACTCGCGACAAGATATTCAAAGAAGCGGAAGGAATTGGTTTTTCTACATCCTTGCTCGATAGATGGATAAACGTTGATCTATCAGGTGGGGAAAAAAAGAGGCTTGAGACCCTGCTGTTGTCTTTGGTCCCCTCGAAGCTCGCCATTTTAGACGAGATCGACTCAGGTTTGGATATAGATGCTTTAAGGCAGGTCTCTCAGCGTATAGATAGTTTAAGCATCCAAAAAGCGATGGCCGTAGTTGCAA
>JAJYFP010000157.1 GCA_021790855.1 Actinomycetes bacterium | reverse complement strand
TCTATAGCGTCTGAGATCGTGCAGATACTAGAAGACTCAATGACCAACTCGGCGGAGTTGATCGTCCCTCTTGTGGTAAACGTCGGGATCGGGAAGCGGTGGTCAGACGCAAAGTAGTAGATGCCCTAGTTTGCTTTTGAACTATGTTGCTTGGGAGTCAACCGTAGAGAAGATACGATTAATTAACGTTCAGTAAATACTTCATACCAACTGATCGTTTTGAACGTATCCCCGTCGCAACAGAGTAACATAGTTGCATTGGTCTTCGTCTATACCTTCAGGCGGAGTTCCAACAGTCTAGGAAAGAAGGCTCTAAGAAATATGACCGAAATATCATCCCCAGCAGAGTCTGCAGAGGGTGTATCAACCTCTGAGGAACTAGTCTCCTCGGAATCACCAATTGTTCTTGATGACCTCGATGGTCTCTCTTTTGATGAGGCGATCGAAGGTACGATAATTAGCTTTGAGGACGGAGACCTCGTAAGGGGTAAAGTTGTCAAGGTAGACAAGGACGAAGTTCTTTTAGATATAGGCTTCAAGTCGGAAGGCGTTATTCCGGCCAAGGAGTTGTCGATTAGACGTGACGTCAATCCGTCAGAGATCGTCTCCGTAGGAGATGAGATCGAAGCGCTCGTACTTCAAAAAGAAGATAAAGAGGGCCGTCTGATCTTGTCTAAGAAGAGAGCTCAGTACGAGAGAGCTTGGGGTGAGATTGAAGCAGTCAAAGAACGTGACGGAGTGGTTAAAGGTGTCGTGATCGAAGTTGTCAAGGGTGGCCTCATCGTTGACATCGGCCTCCGAGGTTTTTTGCCAGCTTCTTTGGTCGAGCTTCGTAGAGTAAGAGACCTCGCACCTTATATCGGTAAAACGGTAGAGGCAAAGATTATAGAGCTGGACAAGAATAGAAATAACGTAGTTCTGTCGAGACGATCTTTCCTTGAAGAGAATCAAAAGGAACAGCGAGAAGAGTTCCTCGATAACTTGCGTCCTGGAGACGTTCGTAAAGGCGTTGTCTCATCGATTGTAAACTTTGGTGTTTTCGTAGATCTTGGTGGTATGGACGGATTGGTCCATGTATCTGAGCTGTCGTGGAAGCATGTCGATCACCCATCGTCGGTTGTACAGGTCGGCGATGAAGTCTCAGTGCTTGTGCTTGATGTAGACCACTCGAAAGAGCGCATCTCTTTGTCGTTGAAAGCGACTCAAAGCGACCCATGGCAGGAGTTTGCAGATGCCCATAAGGTTGGGGAGCTTGTCTATGGACGAGTAACGAAGATCGTTCCATTTGGTTGTTTCATCCAAGTAGCCGATGGTATCGAGGGCTTAGTTCACATATCTGAGATGGCTCTGCACCATGTAGATCTTCCTGAAAGAGTAGTCTCCTCAGGGGAAGAGCTATGGGTAAAGATAATCGACATTGATCTTCAGCGAAGAAGGATCTCTCTTTCTATCAAACAAGCGGCAGAGGGCGGCGAGGTAGCGGCAGAGTATCAAGAAGCTTTTGGTGAGCATAACTACGATGAGTATGGGAACTATATCGGTCCATACGCAGCGGTCGAGTTTACGCCAGAGACTGAGTCCCAAGCTGCATGGGCCGAGTATGTTGCAGAGGCCTTCGGTGCCCATAGTGAAGCTGGCGTTGATGAAGCTGGAAGTGACGGTGACTCTAAGGAGGAACTGCACAGCGACCAGGATGAATCTAACGCTCAAGAGTAAGGTGGTGGCCACTTAGAGACGCTGTGGCGTTTCTCTCGTGACTGTCTTTAGGTGGGGATACTAAGGGTATCTCCACCTTTTACTTTTGTTAGTTAGAGGTTGTTGGTTCTTGCCTCTACTTCAAGGGCTCTACAAGTGATGGTAGACTCGTCCAATGTTGATTGTTTGCCTTACTGGTGGAATTGGATCAGGTAAGTCTTCTGTTACCGCCATGCTTGAGAGAATGGCTCCTGTTGGGGTGATAGATGCAGACGTTGTTGCACGTGAAGTGGTCTCCGTCGGAGAACAAGGTCTAGATTCCTTGGTATTAGAGTTTGGCGACCGTATATTGATGGCTTCTGGAGATCTGGATCGACAGAAGTTAGGATCTTTGGTTTTTGGTGACGCAGATAAACTTTCAAGACTCAATGCAATACTGCACCCACTGATTCGGGATCGTTTGACGAAGACTCTTACGGCATGGGAGATCGAGTCTCGATATGACGTGGTCGTAGTAGTTATCCCCCTCCTTATTGAGTCGGGTCCGGATCGATATCCATGCAAAAAGATCGTCGTAGTGGATGTGGACGAAGACGTCGCACTTAGACGACTCATCGATAGCCGGGATATGACCGAGGAGGAGGCGAGGCTTCGCATTGCAAGTCAGGCTAAAAGAGAAGAGAGACTCGCTATGGCTGACTATGTGATAGAGAACTCTGGTTCTTTGTTGGATCTAGAGACGGAGGTTGAGAAGGTGTGGCGCTGGTTGACTTCGTGCCTTGGGGGCACTAACGAGTACTAGGATCTAAGTGTGCCTCCATTCAAAGTTCACTCCTCATACTCGCCAGCGGGTGATCAACCCAAAGCGATAGAGCACCTATATAACGGTGTTCAAAGAGGCGATCGTTTTCAGACCTTGCTTGGAATAACAGGATCAGGAAAGAGTGCAACGGTGGCTTGGCTCATTGAAAAGGTGCAAAGACCGACGTTAGTGATAGCTCCAAATAAGTCGTTAGCCGCTCAACTCGCCTCTGAGTACAGAGCGTTTTTCCCAGAAAACAGAGTTGAATACTTTGTTTCTTACTACGACTACTATCAACCCGAGGCCTATCTGCCTACTTCGGATACCTTCATCGAAAAAGATGCGACTATTAACGATGAGATCGATCGTCTAAGGCACTCTGCGACCTCTGCACTTTTGACGCGACAAGATACTATCGTGGTTGCTTCCGTCTCTTGCATATACGGACTTGGATCTCCTGAGGAGTACAAGAAACAGATTGTGCCTTTGTCGGTAGGCTCGGAGTTTGAGATATCGCAGGTGCTCTCGGCTTTGGTCTCCATAAACTACGAGCGTAACGATATGAACCTT
>JAJYFP010000156.1 GCA_021790855.1 Actinomycetes bacterium | reverse complement strand
CAACACTGTGGAAAGTTCTATATTCCACGACGCTCTGCAAATCATATGAGGAGAAATATTTTGTTGGCGCTTGGCAACAAGGAGAAACTGAGTTCATCAGAGCTTGATGCTCTTTCCAGATACAAGATGAGTACAGATCCAGTACTGAAAGAACAAGCGGTCTGGTCGTTGGCTAAACATGGAGCCCAGGAGCGTTGCTGATTTGTTGTTGGGTTGGCCTGTGCTTGCAAAGCGAGTGCTTTAGTTGACCCGATCGAAGATGAGTCTATCTGAACCAACCACATAGGGACCACGACTATGTCCAATGCCCACCGCCTGGCTGAACTCTTGTGACGTCGTTAAAAGGTCCCGCTCGTATCATCTTAGCTGATGACGCGGCTCGACAGAGTTATCCGGAGAGGTTTCAGGGCCATCGCGATACGTCCGTGGGATTTGAGGTAGAACCAGACACAGCTATGTCAGTGTTCCACAAACCAATTGAATCCACCTCTAAAGTCGCGCATGAAAGTGTATGACATTGGAGGTAGCTCCAAGTCGATAATGGGTGGCTGTCCAGACTGACATGTCCGCCTGAGTCGTCTCGCAGCGCCATAAACGGCTAATGACGTTCTGGTATCGAACTTAGAGCATCGAACGACTCTTAATTGAATAGTTGTTTTTCAACGATTCAATCTGCACGGACCGGGAATCAGCTTTTCACTGACGCTTTTATTTTCAAATAATCTCAATATATCAAACAGGCAACGAGATGCGTTAGACTCCCGTTGGTGAAAACCAGGCACATTCTCCTTACCAACGACTTTCCTCCAAAGAGGGGTGGTATACAGAACTACCATTACGAGCTATGGCGTCGACTGGATCCCGATACGTTCTCTGTGGTGTGTCCCTATGGACCCAACAAAGATCAGGACAAAAAGTTTGACGATAAGCTTCCTTTCAAGGTCACAAGGGTTCGAGGACCTCTTCTTCCGACGAACTCTTTGCTAAGAGTGGTTGAAAGAGAAATAGAAGATCTAGATGCCTCCTTCGTTGTCATAGAGCCAGCATTTCTCTTGGGTCGCTTGGGAAAGTTCTTGTCTCTGCCCTACGTCGTCGTGGTGTTTGGAGCCGAGTTCGTAGTTCCTGCTCGTGTCCCTATTCTTCGTAAAGAACTTGCAAGGACATTAGAGGGTGCCACTACTGTGATCGCAGGCGGAGAATACCCCGCTCTTGAAGTTACAAGGTTCATGGATGCATTAGGGAAACCGGTTAGGGAGAAAATTTCAGTGATCAGGCCCGGCGTTGATCACTCGTACTTTAGACCGCCCGGGCGGGACGAGAGAGTCGAGTCTAAAGAGTACTTTGGTATTCTCCCTGACCAAAAAGTCGTTGTATTTGTCTCCAGGCTTGTGCCGAGGAAAGGCGCAGATACCGTCATAAAGGCCGTATCTATGATTGACGTTAAAGTACGTCCTAGAGTTCTTTTGGGAGGAACGGGTCGAGAGGAGAAACGCCTAAGACGACTGGCTGAAGACTTAGCAGTAGATGCGACATTTTTGGGTGGGCTCTCAAAAGGGGAGCTGCGTAAGCTGTATTGGTCCGGTGATGTGTTCGCAATGGCAGCGCGATCTAGGTGGATGGGACTTGAACAAGAGGGTTTTGGTATCGTATTCTTAGAAGGTGCAGCCTCCGGCCTACCGGTTGTCGCCGGGAAAAGTGGTGGGTCGTTTGAGACACTTCTCCCTGGTACCACTGGATTTTTAATCGATCCACCTAATAGTCCTGTACTTGTAAAGAAGGCTATAGAGTCTATTTTGGAAGATCCTAAACTCCAAATAGCACTTGCTTCAGCAGGAAGAGACTTTGTAGTTGAGCGATTTGACTACGATGTTTTGGTAGGAGAGTTGAAGAAGGCGCTGCAAAGTGTAGTGATAAGCTGACTTGTGTCATAGTATCTAAGTGGGGTTTCCGCGAGGAATTTAGCTAGGAGTAGATGTGGAGATAGCCTCTGAGACGATAGTTGTGAAGGCGACACCTAGTGAGTGTTTTTCTGTAGTGACGGATTTTGAGTCCTATCCGCTTTGGGCTTCAGATATAAAAGCAGTTGAGGTGAACTCTTCAGATGAACAAGGGCGCGCGTCAGAGGTGACTTACAGAGCTGTTGCTTTTGGTAGAAGCGCTTCGTACACCTTGACGTATGATTACTCCAACGCACCGTACGAGCTGAGCTGGGTTCTTGTCCGTGGCGATATTGTCTCCAAACTTGATGGGTCGTATCATCTGAGTGCGTCTGAGGATAACTTTACACAGGTGACCTATCAACTAAGCGCTGAACTAATCGTACCTTTCCCTGGTTTTGTAATGCGCCGAGCTGAATCCAAGATTATTCATGCTGCCTTAGAGGATCTAAAGCAGCGAGTTGAGTCAAATATCTCTGCTAAGTAGTGCTAATAGTTTAAGTAGAGTCGTTTTGGTTGATAAATCAAGCTACTGGGTTGGACTAGACGTTGGTGGTACTAAGTTGTCGATCTCCTTAGTGTTTGAGAACGACGAACCCTTGAATCTGGGTTACATGAATCTTTCTTCTCTCTCTGACATAAGAGATGCGGCTTCTCAACTACTTGGGGATTTCACTTTGAAAGATGCCAATGGTATAGGGGTTGGAGTGGCTGGATGGATTAGTAGCATATCGAAGTCGGTAGTATTTTCCCCTCATCGACCGGAGCTTGTAGGTGTTCAAATACCGGCACTTCTTAACGACTCCTCTTTAAGTAGAGTCGTGCTTGAAAACGACGCTAACTGCGCAGCGTTGGCGGAGAGAGACAACTCTTGGGGACCTCTAAGTGTGATAGTCAACTTTGGAACCGGTATTGGAATGTCTGCCCTTTACCAGGGACAGTTATTTAAAGGTGCAAATGGTTTTTTTGGTGAACTCGGACACTGTTATGTAGGAGGATCTTTACTTTGTGAATGCGGAGCTACCGGTTGTCTTGAGGCAGAGTTGAGATCATGCTTTGTGAGTGATCAGGACAAAGCCGAGATAGCTGCTGAGAAAAAGCGCCGCTATGTCATGCTTGGCGCTCATGGAGTGAGTTGGATAATAAGAATAATGA
>JAJYFP010000155.1 GCA_021790855.1 Actinomycetes bacterium | reverse complement strand
CTAGCACCATAAGAACAGCACTATCTGTACTTATCGTCCCCTTGTCCCCTACTTGGCCACCGCCTTCAGGGTAAAAAGGAGTTCTGTCAAGGTAGAGATAGAGTTCATCTTCGTTTTCTTCAGACGCCAGTAGTGCCAGGACCCTACCCTCGTCGATCGTTCTCTCATAACCAGTGAACTGGGTCGGTCCATGTGCCTCTAGGAGTTCAAAGACCCTTTCATCTTTCTTATCTCTACCTTTTCCTCCCAGGCCTGCCTCACGAGACTGGCGTTTTTGTCGTTGCATCTCCTCGTGAAAACCCTCAGTATCGACGACGACACCTCTATCTTCAGCCATCTCAACAGTAAGTTCAATTGGGAAACCAAAGGTATCGTGGAGGCGAAATGCAGCCGGTCCATTTATGAAAGAGCTGTCTCTAACCTCTCTCTCAAACAGCTCGACACCCACCATAATCCTGTTGCGGAAGGCCTCTTCTTCTCTTTCAACTACTTCTTTTATGTACGAAGCTCGTTCCTTCAACTCAAGGTAATGCTCACCCATGGACGTCACCACAGAGTCCACTAAGCGTCCCGTTACCGTGTCGTCTTTAGCCCCTAACATATAGGCTCTAAGCACCGCTCTTCTTATTATTCTCCTCAGTACGTAGCCTCTACCCTCGTTTGTAGGAAAGACTCCGTCTGAGACTAGAAATGTCATCGCGCGTGCATGATCAGCTATGATTCTAAGTGACACGTCGTCTTTATGACTTACTCCATAACGAGTGTTTGTCACAGATTCAGCCGTCTGAACCATCGGCACCATGAGGTCGGTCTCGTACACAGACCCTTTACCCTGTAGTATTGGAACGATTCTTTCAAGTCCAGCTCCGGTATCGATGCTTGGTTTTGGAAGTGGAGTTAGCTCACCTTGGCCGTCGCGAACGAACTGCATAAAGACAAGGTTCCAGATCTCTAAGAATCGTTCATCGGATCCAAACGCCGGACCACCATCGTCGCCGTACTCGGGTCCCTTGTCGTAGTAGATCTCAGAGCAGGGTCCGCAAGGGCCGACGTCAGCCATCTGCCACCAGTTGTCCTCATCAAGTCGTTGTATACGGTTAGATGGAACTCCTACCTTACGCTCCCAGATCTCTGCTGCTTCGTCATCACTTATGTGGACCGTGATCCAAAGTCTATCTGGGTCTAACCGCAGGACCTCAGTTACAAATCCCCATGCATAGGGGATTGCGGCCTCTTTGAAGTAGTCGCCAAAAGAAAAGTTACCCAGCATCTCAAAGAAGGTCAAGTGTCTGAGCGTCTTGCCAATTTGGTCAAGATCGTTATGTTTTCCACCAGCGCGAACACACTTTTGAATAGATGTGGCTCTTTGGTAAGGAGGCGTCTCTTCGCCTAGAAAGAATCGCTTAAAGGGCACCATCCCCGCCACGGTGAAAAGGATCGTGTCGTCATGAGGAATAAGTGAAGCAGACGGAACAGAGACGTGTCCCTTTTCTACGAAGTACCTCGTAAACTCCTTCCTTAGATCGTTTGAGTCCATCACCGAACCAACCTTTCTCTTGTATCTGAAACGTCGCCAAGGCACCTAGTCTCCGAGGTCGCATAGGTCTTTTCTTCTCTGAGCACCTTTTTAGAGTTCATCTTCAATGCAAACTCTTCGATCTTACCTCGTCTCAGATCACTAGCTGAAGAGACGGAACGAGAACTCTCAAGTCGAACGACGTGAATACCCTCTTTCACCGACGAGATAAAGTCCTCTGAGACCGTCGTTAGCTCTTTCGTTAGGTTGTGGACGACAGAGTCTGGAGATATGGCCCTTATCTTTCGGCGTATCGTCCTTTCGACTTTGATAGTAGCTATCGACCCGATCGTTACTCCAATACCTAACCACCCAAGACGTGAGGCCAACTATCTACTTCCTCTCTGTGCTTTAAATAACGACGTAGCCCTCCGCACTCCTAACTTAAGCGCTCGAAAACGCACAATAGGTGCAGCGATAGCACCGATTGCGACCTTAGAGGCTTCATTGAGAGCACCAGCTCTAAGTTCTGACATCTCTAGAAGGTCTTCAACTCTAGACACATCCTCTCTGGTGCCGACCAACAAAGAAGTCGCCTCTCGAACTAACTCTAAAGTCTCCACCTGCAAAGAGCGCATCAAGCTCTCCGACGCTTTCAACGTCGCCTTTGACTCTCGCAAAGCAAGAACAGATAGGGCCAAAGTAACGACAGAAGCCACTAACACCAAAGCGGCTAGAACAAAAGACATTTACCTATTCTTTCTCCAAAGTCTCAAGTAAAAGATACCCCAGATCGTAAACGATCTACGAAAATTGCCTACAAGAAGAAGGGTACTACCTAGATTCGACTTTAGTCGCTGTAGGGCTATCGTCCTCAAAAGCTGAAAGAGGAGGAGCACCACCGTTTGGAAGTACCCGATATGCATTGTAGACGCCGTCTAACTGCCGTAGTGAAGCTAGAATCGACTCGAGATGGGTAGGATCAGCTAGCTCGAACTCAAATCTCATGGTCGAGACTCTATCGTGTCCTGCTTGTGAAGATGAGTTCAAGATATTCACGTGGTGTTCAGAGAGTACCCGAGCTACGTCAGCAAGCAGTCGGGATCGATCCAAAGAACGCACCTCAATTGTAGTTGAGAAGATGCCGTGCGACTCCAGGTCCCACTCGACCTCGATCATACGTTCAGCCTCAGAGCTAAATAGAGCCATTGCGTTGGAACAGTCCGATCTATGGATCGACACCCCTTTCCCGCGAGTTACGAATCCTATTATCTGGTCTCCCGGCATAGGTGAACAGCATTTAGACAACTTAACCATAACATCGTCTAGGCCCTCCACATATATCCCAGGACCACCTCTTTTCCGTCGTCCACGCCCTGGGGTCACCGTGGGAATAGAGGTCTCGTCTTCTACCTGATATACGTCTCTAAGAAGTTTTGCAACGACGCTTCGTGCACTTACGTGATTCTCTCCGATCGCCGCAAGTAGCGTCTCGACGGAGTCAAACCCCATCAGTTGACTGATCTGACCTAGTCCACTCTGAGACATGTGCTTTTGAACAGCGATGCCTTCTTTCCGC
>JAJYFP010000154.1 GCA_021790855.1 Actinomycetes bacterium | reverse complement strand
CTGACGGGTAACAAAAAAGGGCGTCAACTGCTTGACAATCTTGGCAAAAGGTACTGCCCGATCCATCATGTAGTTTTCATGACACCCATAGGAGTTTCCCTTACGATCAGAGTTGTTTTTATAGACGACGATCTCCTGTCCAGGAGGCATGAACCTCCTCGAGGCCTTCATCGCTCTCTTCAATACCTCTTCGCCGGCCTTGTCATACAAGAGCGCCTGTTTAGGCGATATGCACTCAGGAGAGGAGTACTCAGGATGGGCATGATCAACATAAAGACGAGCTCCGTTGGTTAGTACCGTATTGACGAGATGCGTCTCCATCTCAGCGTTGACCGGTGCCTCAAACGAGAATCCACGAGCATCATTGCCTGGAGACTCCGTTTCAAAGTCCCAGCCCACCCTGCCTGCAACTTCAGACACATAGGCGTTGATTAGAACCGAGGATATCGATATCGGATTGGCATCAGGAGAACCAAGAACTGATATCCCGTACTCCGTTTCAATTCCGCAGACCTTCGCTATAGCCATAACACTCCTAAATACTGAATCTTTTCAGAGATACTGACCCGTAGCTACTCGTTCAATCGATCGTCCACCTTCAGCCTCTTTACCCTGGGTCACTAGGGTACGTATATAGACGATTCGTTCACCTTTCTTTCCGGAGATCTTGGCCCAATCATCTGGATTTGTAGTATTAGGCAAATCTTCGTGCTCCTTGAACTCTTTAGCAATCGAATAAAGTAGATCTTCCGTGCGAATTCCAGGCTTCTCTCCTGCTATCTCCCTCTTGATAGCCTGCTTTTTCGCTCTGCGTACAATGTTTTCAATCATGGCGCCTGAAGAGAAGTCTTTGTAGTAAAGCACCTCTTTATCTCCATTTTGATAGGTAACCTCTAAGAATCGGTTCGACTCATCAGTACGGTACATGGTCTCTACCGTTCTTTCAATCATCACAGATACCGCCTTATTGATATCGCCACCTCCAAGTGATTCGACCTCCATAGGAGCAATCGGTAGATCTGCCGTCAAGTAACGACCAAATATCTGCGTTGCGGAAGACTCATCCGGCCTTTCGATCTTAATCTTCACATCAAGACGTCCTGGACGAAGTATCGCTGGATCTATTAGATCTTCTCTATTTGACGCCCCTATCACGATCACGTTTTTGAGAGTCTCGACACCGTCTATCTCGGCTAACAGTTGTGGCACTATCGTCGACTCCATGTCAGATGATATACCTGTACCTCGCGTTCTAAAAAGGGAGTCCATCTCGTCAAAGAAGACGATTACAGGTACACCTTCTTCAGCCTTTTCTCTTGCTCGCTGAAAGATGAGACGTATCTGACGTTCTGTCTCTCCAACGTACTTGTTTAAAAGCTCCGGTCCCTTGACGTTTAAGAAGTAGCTTCGAACGGATTCGTTACCGGTTACCTTTGCAACCTTTTTCGCCAAGGAGTTAGCCACAGCTTTTGCGATCAAAGTCTTACCACAGCCCGGAGGGCCATAGAGCAAAATACCCTTTGGAGCGGGCAGCCGATAGGACTGAAAGAGTTCCCGATAGAGAAATGGAAGTTCAACGGCGTCCATAATCTCTTCAATCTGGGTGTCCAGGCCCCCGATGTCTTCGTAACTCACATCAGGGACTTCCTCTAGAACTAGCTCTTCAACCTCAGGCCTTGGAAGTTTCTCTATCACAAAACCAGTTCTTGAATCAAAAAGAACTGAGTCGCCTGCGCGTAACTTCTCGTTGGTCAGATCGCCAGCGAGTTCGGCTACTCTCTCTTCATCGGCTCGCCCGACGATCACAACGCGCTTACCGACTTCAAGTATGTCTCTAATGGCGACCACCTCACCAACGACCTCGGGTGAACGCGCCATGACCACAGTAAAGGATTCATTGAGGACGACCTCTTGGCCTTTTTGAAGCTGTTCAATATCAACATCTGGGTGTACTGCCACTCTCATTTTGCGTCCCGAGGTATGGACATCCACGGTCTTGTCATCGTTGGCACCAAGAAAGACTCCGTAGGCAGATGGAGGTTGCGTAAGTTTCTCAACCTCTTCCCGTAGAGTTGCGATGTGTTCTCGGGCTTGCTGTAGCGTAAATGTAAGCTTTTCATTTCGAAGCTGTGCCTGGGCTAGTTGACCTGTCACCTCAAGTAACTTCTCCTCAAGAGCTCTAACTCGTATAGGAGAGTCTTGAACTCTCTGCCTAAGCTCAGCGACCTCCTCTTGAAGTCGGCCTATCACCGCCTCTGATTCGTCCGACATCCCGGCACCACCTTGATTCTCACGATCAAACTTAGTCGTCTGAATCACCTCCTTATAAGTAAGCTATAGCCTCTGGAGATCGATTAGGTAACGTAAACTAATTCATTCTTAGAAACTTAGTTTGCAACGTTTTCAGACTAGAGTGACCTGTAATACAAATTAGCTATGATTTCCCACCCTGCAAAAGCGAGGAGTTTGATGAAGGTCTGGATAGATCAGGATCTCTGTACTGGTGACGGACTCTGTGAAGAGATTTGCCCTGCAGTGTTCACCCTGCTAGACGATGGGTTAGCCTACGTAAAAGATGGAGACGAGGTAATGAGCAACCCCGGAGGGTCCGCCCAGATGGTTAATGTACCTAGCGATCAAGAAGAAGCCGTCGTTGAAGCCTCCGAGGAGTGCCCTGGAGAGTGTATTTTCGTAGAAAACGACTAGTAGAGGCTAACTAGCCGTTGGTGTCTATAGCCTTGCCCGGTCGGGCGTATATCAAAAATCCGGTATGGGCCACCATCCTGTGTTCCGGCCGAGCTACCATTGATCGGTAGTGCCAAGGTCTTTCAAGAAGTTCGACGTAACTCCTTGAGTGGAACCTAAACCTATCAAGAGCCTCATTAAGTGTTATTATTTGGGTTACGTTTGTAAGATATACGCACAGTATTCCGTCTTGGCGCATCAAAGCTCGAGCTTGTTCGATAGCGTTCCAAGGCTCTGGCAGATCTAAAACCATGCGATCAAATCGTCTTGTTGACTCAAAGGTCGTAATATCATCATTTACGAGATCGTAAGAGTCCTTTATGGACTCGCCAAAGTAGTTCGATACATTTTTCTTCGCTAGATT
>JAJYFP010000153.1 GCA_021790855.1 Actinomycetes bacterium | reverse complement strand
TCTCTACTAGATATCGTTACGTACTAGGTCTTCCAAAGTCTCCCGCCTTACAACAACCCTATATCCAGTCTCATCAATAAAGACAACAGCCGGGCGAGGAACTTTGTTGTAGTTTGAGCTCATCGAATATCCATATGCGCCGGTTACGGGCGTCACTAGAAGTTCATTTTTTTCGATGTCGGACGGCAAAAAGGCGTCTCTGACTATGACATCCCCAGATTCACAATGCTTTCCTGCAACTGAGTACTTCGCATCATGAGGATCAAGCATTCTTTCAACCATAAATGCTTCATACCCGCTTCCATAAAGAACAGGGCGAGGATTGTCACTCATACCACCGTCAACGGAGACGTAGTCCCTGACTCCAGGGATTCTTTTGATCGTTCCAATCTCATACACCGTCATTCCCGCCGTAGCGACAATCGATCTACCAGGCTCTATGACCAATGTACGACCATTAGCCAAACCGGTCTTTACTCCATATTCATCCAAAACACGTGTCCACTGATCTATAGAAGGTGCTTCTTCGCCCCTAACGTAAGGGACGCCTAATCCTCCACCTAATATGACTTCCTCGATGTCGACATCGACGAGCAACTGACTCAAAACCTCAACCTCTTGGCTAAAGGAGTCGAGTGAAAAGATCTGCGAACCAATATGAGCGTGCACTCCTACCAAGTCCAGAACCGCAGACTTTGATATTTTCTCTATGGCAAGTTCAGCATCACCGTTTTGGACGTTAAATCCAAACTTAGAGTCATCCTGACCCGTGCGGATAAACTCGTGTGTGTGAGCCTCGATACCGGGGGTAATCCGAACTCCAACTCGAATTTTCCTATCCGCTAGCGCCTCAAGTCTCTCCATCTCATCAAAAGAATCCACAACAATGAGTCCCACGTCACGTGAGAGAGCGAAACGGAGTTCGTCAGTCGACTTATTATTACCATGAAAGACTATTTTCTCCGGAGCTACTCCTCCGGCCAAGGCAACAAACATCTCTCCCATAGATGAGGCGTCTAAGAAAACATCCTCTTCCGAGACGATCTCTGCCATAGCCTTACAAAAAAATGCTTTCGCCGCGTAAACGACCTTCCCTGAAAAACTCTCTTTCGAAAGCCTCAATCTGCGTCTAATATGAGCTGAGTCATATACGAATAACGGAGTGGAGAACTCATGGGCTAGGTGTGCAACGGGCACGCCATGTAGAAGGAGTTCTCCTTCACTTGAGATCGTCGCACCGTCTGGCAATAGATACGGCGGTATCGTGTAACTCTCACGCGAATCGTACAACTACATCTCCTCTACTGCGTCAGCGCCGACTAGTTCAAGTCCAACTCGCAGCGCTATCTGAGTCGCTCTCACCAATGCCAGACGGCTCTGAACAACCTCGTCCGAAAGGCCGTCAGAAAGAATTGGGCAGTCGTGATAAAAACCATGGAAGCTACTGGCTACACCTTTGAGCCAGGTAGCTACTTTGTGAGGAGCCCTTTCTTTAGCAGCCGTCTCGACTACCTCAGGCAACAGAGTAACTTCCTTCATAAGCTTGATCTCGCGGGCGTGAGTAAGAACTGAAAGTTCCTCCACTGAACGCTCACTTAACGTCACATCCCTTTGCGCCGCCATTCTCAACAAAGAAGCTATGCGAGCGTGTGCGTATTGTATATAGAATGCAGGATTTTCCATAGATTTCTCGACTGCCTTCGTAAGATCCAACACAGTCGCTTTGTCTAAGGAAGACGAGAGACACAGTATTCTGGTCGCCGACACTCCAAGTTTGTCCACTACAAATGAGAGAGGAATTGAGGTTCCCGCTCTTTTAGACATCTTAACGACCTGATTGGACTCCACTACAGACACCATTTGCCCTAAGAGTATCTCAAGGCGCATAGGGTCTATTCCAAGTGCATACATTGCAGCCTTCTGAGATGCAACCTGCCCATGATGGTCAGCTCCGAAAATATCGATGACGCGATCAAATCCACGAACCAGGAACTTGTTTCGATGGTACGCGATATCTCCAGCGAGGTACGTGAAGTCCCCATTTGACTTTCGGAGTACACGATCTCTTGAGTCTCCAATATCGCTCGTGCGTATCCACAGCGCTCCATCATGTTCGTAGACAAAGCCTTTGGCATCAAGTTCAGAGATAGTCTCCTCTACCGCTCCTGACTCTTCAATCGACGCCTGCGAATACCACACGTCAAACTCCACGCCAAAGTTCTCTAAAGACACTCTGATCTCGTCTATAATTCGCTCTGCAGCCCATTTCCCAGCGGCCTCGACTTCGAGCTCTCCATAGTAGTTACTCGCTAACTCCACCACATAGTCACCCAGGTAGCCCCCTTCTGGCGGTTCAGATCCTTCTTTACGAGCGAGAATCGACTCGCCGAGGCTCCTTATCTGGCCACCAGTGTCATTCACGTAGTACTCTTTCGATACGTCATATCCGCTTCGTTTTAAAACCCGAGAAAGAGCGTCACCATACGCCGCCCACCAACCGTTCCCGATGTGCAATGGTCCGGTTGGGTTAGCCGAGACGAACTCAACTTGAACCTTCTCGTTTCGTCCTACATCCACACGTCCAAAGGATTCTTCGCCCTCTTCCAAGACTTGGCAGACTTGCATATGGAGATGCACGGGCTTCATCTTGAAGTTGATAAATCCTGGTCCCGCTACTTGATATCCTTGTGTAAATGGGAATGAATTGAACACCGACGTGTCAATAAGTTCAGAAGCAAAATCTCGCGGACTTTTACCAAGTCTCTTTCCAAGCACCAACGCTGCATTGGTTGAAAACTCTCCGAACTCTTCGTTTTGCGGTCTCTCTACTACAAATTCAACGTCCAACCGTTGAACCCCTACCTCAATAAGAGCCGCCTCAATGAGTTCACGGAGCTCAAGCTCCCACCTTAACATCTCTCCTCCTTGTTACGACCTCGTGGCGGCGCAACGTTTGGACATAGCCTAAAGCACATACGAGGTAAAACTGGCACCTACCATTGGCAGACCACGCATGTCTTTGGGTGAACTCGAAATATCAGGGAAAATCGAAGTTTGCAGTCCCCGGCTATGCTTCTTCAAGTAGTCTTGATAGACAGTTTTGCCCTCGTAGCTCAGTGGATAGAGCGC
>JAJYFP010000152.1 GCA_021790855.1 Actinomycetes bacterium | reverse complement strand
CTTACGCGAGTTCCCAGGTCAGTCCTCTTCGGATTCTTGAGGAGTTATGTCGATGGTGTAAGCCCTATCAACGTGATCTACGTGGAATCCGAGTCGACCATACACCTTGAGCGCTGGTTCATTTGTAGCATCAACATACAACATTCCGGTGGATATGCCCAATGAGCTGAGGTAGTTCAAGCCAACTTTGCACATCGTTTCACCGAGACCTCTCCCTTTGAACTTTGGATTGGTTGCGACGACGTATATCTCGCCAATAGGCGACTCCTCGTCGACATGTACCTTGGTCCAAACAAACGCTGCCAGTTGATTTTCGATCTCGAGCAAAAAAAAGCCCCGCGGATCAAACCACGGCTCGGCTTCTCGCGACAAAAGGGTTTCACGTACCCAACGCCCCTGTTCTCGATGCCAAGCAAAGGCCTTGTTGTTGACTTCAAGCCAGCGATCTTCATCTATACCTAATTGGAACGTTCGCAGGTTGCCCACGATCTCAGGGGGAGACGAATCTAGCGGCAACGAGCATCTCATCTGGAAAAGGTCTCTACCTCTTGTGAAGCCCACCTGTATTGCAAGTTCTTCGAGGTATTCAGAAGGCTTTGCAATCCACATGTGAACATGTCCGCCCCCGTCTCGGCGTATTTCCTTCAGTGCTTCCTTGAGCAAGGCGATGCCAGTTTGAGAGTCCTTGTTGCGTTCCATTGGGTGCAGAAGTAGCTCAATGCCCCAAGACTCAGGACCCTTTGAGATCTGTACATAACCGACTGCCGCTCTTGGGTTTCGCCTATAAGCAATCAGGCCGCTGATACCCTTCCTACCACCTTGTACTAGGTCAACCCAGGTGTGATCTTCTAGAGCTTTATGTCCATCAACCCGCTCGATTGTCTTTGCGAGTATGAGTATTGACGCTATCTCCTGTTCGCCAATTCTTCGATGAATGTCCAAGTCAATCATGTTTAACCCAAACTAACCCAGATTCTGTTCTAAACCCGCGATGTCTCCAAAATCTTCTTTCAGACACTTCAGATCGAGATCTTCTAGGATTGGATTTGCGTTGCGGGACGTAGTTAGGATCTTTTAGTAGAGCCCAGTTTGAAATCTTGGCGTGGGATGAGCTGAGGAGCTCGTTATATTTGAACCAAAGCTAGCCTCAAGGTGCCTATTGTGGATAGGTGAAATCCATTAAAGTCTTAGACGAAAGAGTAAACCTATAGTGGTGACTGAGGCTGAAAAAGAGCGCCGCGAAGAAGTTATTTATCAACTGAGTATATCTTATCCAGGCTCAGCACGAGAACTATGTGAGCTTGACTTTGAAAGCCCGTTTCAACTTCTTGTTGCTACCGTGTTATCAGCGCAATGCACCGACAAAGTGGTCAACGCCGTTACAAAGACCTTGTTTCGAAGGTACCCAGATGCGAGTTCGCTAGCTGGCGCGCCGATAGAGGAGATAGAAGCGCTAGTGAGGCCAACGGGTTTTTATCGAAACAAGTCGAAACATATAGTTCAACTGTCGCAAGAACTCGTAAGAAACTTTGATGGGGAAGTTCCCAAGGAGATGAAACTTCTCACCTCTTTACCTGGTGTTGGACGAAAAACGGCTAATGTCGTCCTTCCAATTTCGTTCAACATTGCCGGATTAGCTGTTGATACTCACGTCATGAGGCTTTCGAAGAGACTCGGACTCAGCGAAGGCGAGGATCCACTCACAGTTGAGAGCGATCTTTGTAGCTTCGTGGAACCTTGCCAGTGGGCGGAAGTTTCCCTAAGACTTATTCTCCATGGTAGGCGAGTATGCAAAGCCGTTAAACCCACGTGCTGGAGTTGTTCTTTAGCCGAGTTATGTCCCTATATCTCCTTGACTTAGCGCACGGCGTTGTTGAGACGTCGAGCAGCAACCTCTAGCGCCTTTTCAGCTTGATATAGCTCAGAAGCGGAGGCTTCGTCTTTTGAGTGGCGCATCTGATCACCCAGTGAACCTGCTCTTTTAGCAAGTTCGGATATGGTATATAGCATTGATGAGATCTGAGCCTTAGCTGACGAATCCAAAGTCATTCCTTTCTTGGGGATAGTTTGCTTTACTGCGTTAAAGATACAAATTTGAGGTAGGTTTTACGGCAAGGTTAGACGCCGGTTTACTTCGGTCGTATGTACTTAGGAAGTTACCTATCATGCTAAAGAGTTTAGACCTACGCCCTTTCAAGGGAACGGCATTAATTAATGCGCTTCCTCGGCCTAGCATTGGTTCCAGCGATCCTACTGACGCTGTACGAGCCATACTAAGTCGCGTTCAGCATGAGGGTGACATAGCGCTATTTTCTTTGACGAAAGAGTTTGATAAGGTAGAACTCAGTTCTCTTCAGATAGATAAAGAGGAGATGAAACGAGCTTATGACCGTATCGACCCCAAGTTGCGAGATGCACTGGAGGCGGCAAAGTACTCGGTTGTTAGGGTCCATGAGGAAGAGTTGAAGTCTCTGGGTGAACATGAACTCATCGATAACTTCGGGATGAAGATTATCTACAGAACGCAACCTGTACATAGAGCAGGCTGTTATATACCTGGAGGTGCTGCAAGATATCCTTCTTCGGTAATCATGACGGCTACAGTAGCGAAGGTTGCGGGAGTCAAAGAGGTTGTTCTTTGTGTTCCTCCTCAACCAGATGGGAGTATCGACGACGCTACCTTAGCTGCAGCACACATCAGCGACGTCGATTACGTATTCAGTGTTGGCGGAGCTCAAGCGATAGGTGCGATGGCTTATGGAACAGAGTCCGTGCCTCAAGTAGATGTAATTGTGGGTCCAGGAAATATCTACGTTTCCATAGCCAAAAGGGAGGTCTCCCAGGTGGTTGGTGTGCCTTCGTCGTTCGCGGGTCCATCTGAGGTAGTAGTTGTGGCAGATGAATCTGTGCCGCCAAAATGGAGTGCTCTGGATATAGCTGTTCAAGCAGAACATGGTCCAAACGGATTGGCTTGGTTCATAACCTGGAATGAAGAGTACGCACGTGAAGTAGAAAGAGAACTCGAAGAGTACTTAGAGGGAGCATTAAGAAAAGAGCATATCCTGTCCACCTTAGAAGCTCAAGGATACGTAGCCCTTGTGCGAGACAAAGATCAAGCGCTTGAGGTTTCAAACCTGATTGCGCCTGAACATCTGGA
>JAJYFP010000151.1 GCA_021790855.1 Actinomycetes bacterium | reverse complement strand
ACCTATGGGGCCTCGCATCCCATCCGAAACTGACGTAGCGACGCGGTTTTGTCGTGTGACAATTAATAGTTGAGCCTATTGAAGGACTCTCTTTCATATAAGTTGTTTTCATATTACCTACTCTGAAGCAATGTCGTTATTGGTGGCACGCTACGAAAAGTTGAGCGAACCTCGGCGCTCTCTTCATTACCATTTGAGTAGACCTCTGAGATCTTTACTTCTAAGTTCATCCCCTTGACGGCTGGGCTAACTATCCTGCTGGTGCTTGCTGCTAGGAGACTAGTGTGAATCGACACATCTACTTCAATTTTCCCTTAGGGTAAGATTCCATACTTGTGTGCAAATACAACTGCTTGTACCCTGTCTCTGAGTTGTAGCTTGTAGAGGACCTTCGATACGTGTGTCTTCACTGTCGCTTCAGATAAGAAAAGCTTATTCCCGATCTCCTGGTTCGAAAGACCCTTGGAAATTAGGGTGAGAACTTCCAGTTCTCGAGCCGTTAACTCAGATAGGTGAGGAGGTGGTGTGAGTGAAGTCTTGTGATTTTGATTTACAAATCGAACTAGAGTCTGAGTCACAGACTTAGATAGGGCAGAGTCTCCACTGTGGACAGCACGTACAGCAGCTACGAGCTGTTCAGATGTAGCGTCCTTTAAAAGGAAACCACTTGCTCCTGCTACAAGGGCTCTAAGTACATACTCATCAAGATGAAAGGTCGTGAGTATCAAGACCTTGGTGTCCTTTAGACGCCTGGTTGCTTCAATACCATCTACTTTTGGCATCCGTATATCCATTAAGACTACGTCGGGAAGGCATTGCTTGACAACCTCTACAACGGCTTCTCCATCTCCAGCTTCTCCTATGACTTCAATGTCACCCTCTGCCTCTAGGATAGTTTTTAGTCCAGAGCGTATCATCTCTTGGTCGTCTGCTACTACGATTCTGATCACTCTACGACGCTCGATACAGTTCTCGCAAAGGAATCTCTACATAGATACGAAATTGATTCTCTTCGTAGCTGGTTTCTAGGAATCCTCCATATAGTTCGACCCGTTCCCTCATACCGGAGATTCCATGTCCCTTGTTGGTTGTTGGCAAGGTATCGATTGGCCCGGAGTTTGTAACAATGACTGTAATCTTCTCATTTGAACGACTGATCTTGACCGAAACCTTTGACCTTGGAGCGTGTTTTACAACGTTCGTGAGGGACTCTTGTACAATGCGATAGATTACTAGCTGGTACTGCTCTGAAAGCGAGGCAAGGTCGTTTGGGAGTTCGGATTGGATTGAGACACCCGCATCTTGACCTCTAGCGATTAGGTCGTTGAGTTCAGAGATTCCTGGAGATGGATCAAATGGTACATCGGCGACATCAGTCGTGCGAAGAACGCCGAGCATCCTTCTCATCTCTCCCAATGCGGATCTGCCCGTTTCTCCCATGGCTGAAATAGTCGCCCGAGCTTTTTCAGGATCTTGACCTACTAGCGCGTAGGCGGCTCCTGACTGAATCACGATAAGCGCTATATGGTGAGAGATTATGTCGTGGAGTTCTCGAGCGATTCTGACTCTTTCTGCAGCCACGGCTTGATCCGTTAAAAGTACTTGTTCCCGCTCTAACGTCTTTGTCCGTTCCTGGAGTTGAGCAATGTACTTGCGGCGCGTACCAACGAAAAGTCCGGTACTTGTCCCTACTCCTACTACCAACGTAGGCATTAGAGCCAATGGCAGCGTGGCGGATAAGTTCGGATTGTAGATAATGACTTCGGGAATAAATATGGAGACCCAAAGCAGGACACTCCACTTCCACATAACGCTCGGTCGTGCAACCAGTGCAAAGCTGTAAATAGCTACAAGAAGAGTTAGTGGAAGAGTAAAAACTCTTGTGAAAGCGCGTATGAAGGAGACAATTACCGACAGAGCAGTGATCGTCGCTAAGACCTCTTTAGGACGTGTTCTTCGCCAAAGAAGAGCGGCAGATTCAAAGATGTTAGCCAAAAGCCCAAGTAAGATCAAGACGATACTGTGACTGCGATGATCTATAAAGGAAAGGATCAGAACTGTGGCTAAGAGATCTATTATGGTAAGAGCAGTGACGAGTCCTACGTCGATCACTTTATCTGGAAGATGCCAACTAGCTTTTGGAGTGTACTCGTCGAGATGAGAAGTGTCGTCGTCTCTGATCTCACCCATAGTAGACCCCATCTTATACCGTTCGGACCTTAAGTACTGGGTTACGCGTCCACGGTCTTAGTTCGATAGGCGCCAAGTAAGACCGCCACAATCGTCCAGACTATAAGGACAAGCGATGCTACCAG
The DNA here is from genome assembly GCA_021790855.1 of Actinomycetes bacterium. The sequence goes on along the minus strand of JAJYFP010000151.1, from coordinate 856 downwards.
AATGCTCTCGCCAGCAACGCTAGAGACTGGTCCTCAAGCTTTTGGTAGCATTGTGCCGATGGACGATAGCGGTAGTCCCTCTCGGTATACGCCAAAGTATGTGATGTTGATCAAGAGGTTCTGGACGATGAACTGCCAGGCCATCAATATGGCAATTGTCGTAGGCATCGATAGAGTCAACGAGGCAACCGCTAATGACAGGATTAAGTTGAAGATAGCAGCAATTAACATAACGACACCGTCTTGAATTAATGTACCGCTAGTTGCATGAGGATTCGTACCGACAAGAAAGACTGTAACGAGCCAGGTGATCGCGTATGCCACGATAATCATCGGAAGGTAAAGTGCTATGGCTCCAGGAATACGTGCGAGAAATAGTGCGACTCTGGACCGTCCCGTTGCGACTAAATCTCTGAATATACCGTTGGCGTCTCCAGCTCCGGCGGTGGCGCCAACGAGGATTGCCCCGGTCCCGCCGATCAAAGTCATGATAGTCACTGCTCTGCTCAGATCTATGGATCCTCCAGCTGGTCCGTGGGTCGCTGGGGATACGAGATGCATAATCTCTAGAACTCCAAAGTAGACAAGTATTGCTCCAACGCTCAAAGTTAATGTGGTCCAGAATAGACCTCGACGTTTGCGTAGTTTTAATAACTCTGATCGTACCATAGCCCGCATGAGCCAAGCGTAGTTCGATTCAGGTGAGGTTGATTGAACTTTGAGTTGCGTGGTCATCAAACTTCGACTCCTGACTGTGTGATCGATAAAAACTCATCTTCTAAAGTGGTCTTCTCTTGGTAAATCGACTCAACTCCGATGTCTGCAAGCACTAAGACGCGAGTTAATGCGGATGTCT
>JAJYFP010000150.1 GCA_021790855.1 Actinomycetes bacterium | reverse complement strand
AAGTAAAAGCGATTCAAATGGAGCTACAATATCAGGACCAGAGGCGAAACACAGTAGTACAGATGAACCATCTAGGGACTCGCCAATACCGTAGCAGCGAGGCGTTGTCTCATCTAGTGAACCTATCTCCAGCGCTCTCACACTTTGGAAACCTACTATATCAGGATGCTCTGTGACTAAAACTCTCATCCATCTATCTCGGAAAAAAAGCGCATGGGGGTGGAGCGCTCTAAACGACGATCTATTGACCTTTAGCTGGGATAGAGACTTTCCGATCTCTTCTCGAACATCGTATCCAGACAGATACATAAGTTCTCGTGCCTGTCGATCTCTCTCAGAACTTCCTACGACTACCGCATTGATCCCGTCTACTCTTCTAGCCACCTCTAGACCCAGATACTCAAGTCGAACCCCGTCAGTAAAACGTGCAACCTCAAGCCCAAAAACTACTGCGAGACTCTGCAGAGTCTCGTCGACGTTAGTACCGTTGACCTCGCTAATTAGCGAGGTCAACGGTACTAACACAGCCTCTTTATCGTGGTTTGTAGTTGCGATCTCAGAGAGATCGATTTCAAAACTCGATATCGCCTCTTTGAGAACCTCTAGCCGGAGAGGGAAGGACAAGCTCGCTTCGGGAAGATCATGAGATCTATATCCGTCAGGCAACTTACATGGAATAACTCTCAAGGTCGCTGGAGATCTAACGAGCAACCTCGCTAGATTGACCAACAGGTCCTTAGGTGTAGCAAAAGCCACATAAGCATCTTCACCATAGATCTGAACATATCTTCCATAGGTACAATCTGGAGCGAAGTTAGACCTCTTTAAAGCCTCACTTGTTATAAGACTTGAGATCAGATCCAACGTGCCCTCCACTCAAATGTGCTTCCAGAGAGTACAGCTCAAGGACTCCGAGTCGATACTACTTCTGAGCAGTTTTTTTAGATCTCTCTCCGTATCGTCGTTGGAATCTCTCGACTCGACCGCCCGTATCGACAAGCTTCTGCTTGCCTGTGTAGTATGGATGACACTCATTACATAACTCCACGTGCAGCTCAGGCTTTGTCGAACGAGTCATGAAGACGTTTCCACAAGAACATGACACCTTACATGCAACGTAGTTCGGATGAATATCAGCTTTCATAATCTCTGTCCCTCCTAGAACATCAAACAATAGTGCCTAACCAGCTGGACTCTTTTGAATCTCGGCAAGAAACTCAGCGTTAGAACGAGTGGATCTAATCTTGTCAATCAACAGTTCAAGTGCTGGAGCTGAAGACCCTTCACCAGAGAGAGCGTTCATAACTCTTCTCAACTTCCACACTAGGTTAAGCTCTTCACGAGTAAATAGTAGCTCCTCATGTCGAGTAGACGACGCATTCACATCAATTGCGGGGTATAGTCTACGCTCTGCTAGTCTCCGGTCAAGCTTGAGTTCCATGTTTCCAGTACCCTTGAACTCTTCAAAGATAACCTCGTCCATCTTTGATCCCGTCTCTACAAGTGCAGTGGCCAAGATAGTAAGTGAGCCACCTTCTTCAACATTACGAGCAGCGCCAAAAAACTTCTTAGGTGGATACAGTGCGCCTGAGTCCACGCCGCCTGACATAATTCTGCCTGTCGCCGGCTGCGCAAGGTTATAAGCGCGCGCTAGACGTGTGATGCCATCTAGCATAATTACAACATCTCTACCCTTTTCAACCATCCTCTTGGCTCGTTCAATCGCCAGCTCAGCAACGACCGTATGTTCCTCAGCCGGTCTATCAAACGTTGACGCCACAACCTCGCCCTGAACTGATCGACGAATATCAGTAACCTCTTCAGGTCTCTCATCTACGAGGAGAAACATTAGATGGACCTCGGGATTATTGGTCTCAATTGCGTGTGCCAACTGCTTCATGATCGTCGTCTTTCCAGCCTTAGGCGGAGAGACTATTAGACCACGCTGACCTTTCCCAATTGGGGATATTAGATCTATAACTCTAGCCGTTAAGTTCGCAACTGGATCGGGGTGTGAGTCGCCCCTCTTACTCTCCAACCGCAAGTTCTCGTCTGGGAAAAGCGGGGTAAGGTCTTCAAACCGGGGCCTACCTTTTGACTCTTCTGGATCAGAGCCAGAGACTTGGTCAACTCTAACGACAGCTGAGTACTTCTCATTAGCGTTGGCTGGACGAGCTCCACCTACCAAGAAGTCACCCTTTCGGAGACCGTATCGTCTAACAATCGCAGCAGATACGTAGATATCTTTGGGTGAAGGAAGGTAACCGTTAGCTCTTATGAATCCAAAACCCTCATCTCTGAGGTCCAATATGCCCGAGATATCAGAGAGTTCGACGGGAACACTGATCTCCGTTTGTGTAGATTCGCCTCGCTCTTGACCTCTGTTACTATCCCTTCCCCGACGCCTCCTAGATCGTCTTGATCCACTTTCTCCGTCGGTACGAGACAAAGATGATGATACCGGTTCTGGCGTACTTGAGACCGTGGGCAACTCAGACTGAACCCCAGACTCCGGCTTTTTTGGCGCTCCCGTAGAAGTCGCTTCCTTGATGACAATCTCATCGCCAGAGGCATCCTTTGGAGATGGCGACTTTCCAAGAGTGCTCGGGGCATCGTTACTTTTCGTCTTGGGAACCACTGTAATTGGAGGAAATAGAGACTGCGTGCTTATGCTCGCTTTGGAGCCGTTTCGACTAGGGTCACGCAGTGCAACGGAACCACCGTTTGTCGATTCTCCGTGGGTATCTTCTAAGTCAGCGTTTTCGACACCTTCAGAGGCTTTCCGCCTCTTGTCGCTGGTTCTACCTCGACTTGATGTCTGTACATCCGAAGCCTTGCTTTGCTCAACGATACTGACGTTTTCAACGTCTGAAGACGGTAAGGCTGCGGACATGATCATCTCAATGATGTCCGCCTTCCTGTTACGAGTGCTCACCTTCAACTGTAACTCTTTGCCTATCGCAAGAAGTCGGTCTTTTTCCATTTTTTCTAGATCGGAACGATCTATCTGAGCAACAGTGCTCATCAACACCTCACATAATTATTGGGTAACCTCATCGGGTCCAACACGACACTTGAAACAAATGTACAAATTGGGATCCCATACGCCGAGCGAAACTTGTTAAGGCGACTTTGCAAAAGGCTTTTGTACTCTTCGTGTTCACTCCATCGAAGGACTCTAT
>JAJYFP010000149.1 GCA_021790855.1 Actinomycetes bacterium | reverse complement strand
ACGAAGATCTATACTCTCGACTTCGTCAAGATCAACGGCTTGGTCTAGCTCCTCAACGACAGTTTCACTCAAGGTGTTCATACTTCCTTGCGTAACGCCTACCAAGAGACGCTTACTACCAAAGCGTACAACGTACAAAGTCTGGCCCTTGCCGAGCGGAGTTCGGCCTTCGACTAGCGCTCCCACTGAGGCTGGAGAGCGTCCGTTTCTCCTTCCGAAGCTTTTAGTACTTCGAGTAATAATTTTTGACAGACCTAGGACGATCGCCACAACCAGAACTAGTGAGATTAGGGATTTTGCAACAAGCGCTAGCTCGGACACTAATTCGCCTCCGACGAATTTTGAACCATCTCTTCTTTGGCTACAACTTCGGTAATTCGCACACCGAACTCATCGTCTACTACAACGACCTCGCCTTTTGCGACCAACGTGCCGTTGACGAGGACGTCGACCGCGGCATTTGCGGAGCGGTCGAGTTCAATCACATCTCCAGCTGCTAGTGCTAAGAGACCTCCAACTGTCATCTTTGCCCTTCCAAGTTCTACCGCAACCTGCATCTCTACGTTCTTTAGGACAGATAGTGGTAGATTCCGGTCTGCACCAAAGCGTTTTTGAGCCTCTCTGGTCTGTGTTTGCTCCATTACATCCATCGCGTCTTCCACAACTACTCCTCCACAATTAGAACTGCTAACCTGCTACCGACTTTTGTAGGTCGTCCTCGATAGAGATGCACGCCGTTTACGATCACATCCAAAGGATCTGACACTCGATGACCAAGGTTTATTACATCTCCTGGTTCCATCTCAACGATCTCTCCTGACGTGAGAACGGTCGGCTTGAAAAGAACCTCCACATCTACCTCTACATCTTGAAGGCGTGTCTCCAATCCTTGATGGAACTCCTCACTTTGCTTTTCCACAACTGCATGTCCACGACTTCCGAGACTTTCGACGATTGGACGTAGAGCCGGGAAAGGAAAGACCAAAGACATAGTCTGACTACTTAGCTCTCCGATTGTTACGTCTAAGTTCACTAAAAAGCACATCTCATTCAATGGGATTCCTTGAATAAACTGGAGTGCCTGTTCGGTGCCTAGCCTCTCAAGTCGTGTCTCAATTATGGGTGAAAATGCGCTTGTCAACTGGGGCAATACCTCTCCCAAGACTCCTAAAATTATCGTCTGCTCGATGTCGGTTGGAACTCGAGCCTCAGGTTCTTGATCACCGATACCACCAAGGCGTAGGTCAACGAGACGAAGTGCAAGTGCCGAAGGAAAAGAACTATTTTTGAAGGCAGAGGAGTCAGATAGAACAACGACACTGACCCAATCTCTGGAAGTTCACCCAAGACCTCCTCCCAAGTCTTTTGAGAGGTCGATGCCATCTCTATCCGAGATGGCACTCGCAGATTTGCTCCCAACACAGTGGAAGCCGGTCTAGCAAAGCTCTCAAGCAGCATCTCAATCGATCGAGCTTGCGTACGTTCTAATGTCTTTGGCTGACGAAAGTCAAAGGACTTCGTCATCCTGCTTTTAATTGCTGACTTTTCTCCACCCGGACCCACAGCATTATATCGACAGCTAATAACCGCGCTTTAGATAGTTCGAGCTTGAATCTTCAGGCTCCTCCACCTCGAACACTTCAAGTGGTCACGCTGGTCAGAAGACGTCACATTACGTCATTGCATGATGAAGTTAGTAAAGTAAATCTGTTGAATCTGTGGCTTCCCAGGATCCACCGTAAAGAGTTTGTTGAGTGTCGCTATCAGTTGAGTTGCAAAAGCTCTCTTTCCTGACGCCGGGAGCAGCGCATTGTACGACCAACTTGAAAAGGTTTCGATGACGTCATTCATGATCTCAGGAGTTTGCGCGCTCAAAGGAGTAGTTATAGTGCCGCCTTTGAACTGAAACGTCATCTGTGCCTGTACCACATGTCCATCGTTCAGGTTTGTCGTGACCGGTCCGAAGCTGTAAACTACAGGTGGCAGTTTTGCAACGGACAGCTTTGACTTAGAAGTTGCGGGTCCAAGCAGAAAGTAGTAGGCAGCCGCCGCACCAATGAGGATTAGTGGGACCATCAAAATGATAATCTTCTTCTTCCCACCTTTTTTTCCCTCTCCATTATCTTGGGTCTTCTTTGCATCCTTAGCGGCCTTAGCCATTTCGCCCTCCTTAGCATCGTTTTAATTTCGCATCCAACTAGATCTCAGTTAACTCCAACGGGAACGGTCGTAGAGGTGGAAGTCGTTACAACCGTATTCAGAATTACTACATCCACTCGACGATTCATCGACATGTTCCCCGGGTTGGTATTAGGCACTATGGGTCTTGTAGCACCATAGCCAGTCGCAGATAACCTAGAGGGATTAATACCGTCTACTTTGTCCAGCCTTAAAAGCACATTTACTGCCCGAACCGCCGATAGCTCAAAGTTGGAACTATACGGACCGCCAACAATGGGCTGATTATCTGTATAACCCTCTATCGATAACTGATTCGGTAATGGCGCAACAACTTTAGCGATGGTGTCTACAACTTCATCACCTTGATTACCCAAAGAGGCCGAATCCGTTGAGAAAAATGCCTGATCCGAAAGGATCCTTATCACGACACCTCTCCGATCCTGAACAACTTGAGCGTCTTGAGAGAGACCCTGACTCGCGAGTGCGGCGGTAACTTGCTGCGCTATCTGAGATTCATTAGGAATCGTCGGTTTAGTAGGGGTAGAACTAATGTTTACACTTGGGATAGGTGGTCCTAGAACATTTCCAGGATGAGAGACCAACGAGTTATTCTGTAAGATACCCGTATTACCTTTGAGGATGGAGTTAATGGAGTTGTTTGAAAAGCTCTGAATAATGCCCGTCTTGAACTCCACAAACTTTTTCAAACTTATCGAACTCATCGAAAAAAGGATGATAAACAAAGCCAACAGCAGTGTGATCATGTCTGAGTACGTGAGGAGCCAACGTTCTGTGTTCTCTGCTTCTCCTCCATCTGTTTCGCGACGACGGGACAACTCTATGCCGCCTTTTTCTTCAACGCTTCTCGGGCAGCTTCAACAACGGCTCGTTCTTTAGGGGCTAGGTAAGTAAGAAGCTGTTGTTCAAGCAATCGAGGGCTGGCGCCAGCTTGGATCGCAAGTATCCCATCGACGATCAGGTACCTCGTTCTAACCTCAATATCTGAGACGCGATGCAGCTTGTTCTCGATAG
>JAJYFP010000148.1 GCA_021790855.1 Actinomycetes bacterium | reverse complement strand
CTGAGCCTTCCCAGAAAGGTTGAGGAAGATCTTGGATTGCTGGGCGGCTATGGATGTGGCCGATAATATGAGAATCCATAGTAACTCCGATGACCCAAACAGCAGTCTAGGGAAGAAGTTCTGAGTTGTGGGTAACCCGGACTGCAGGAAGTAAGTGAAGAACTCAAGAGAAGCACCTATAAGGTAGGCCAAAGAGAGGATCGGGATGCGAGCTTTTGAAGGTGACTTCGATGTAGTTGCAGCGACTGCTACTGCTGTAGAAGCGATCAAGCCACCCAGAGCTGCTAAGGTTTGGTTCGATAACTCTAACACTCCGCCTCCTTTGTTCTCTAGTTATGAATTTTGTTCTATACAATTGTTATAGATGTTTTATGTGAGAACGCTGGGTTCGCTGGCGACCGCATCTAAGTATTTGCTAAAGGTTAACTTCTGCTTCACCGATAAGGTCGTCTTTGGGCAAGAAGATATGACTGGATGCCAAAAAGCCGAATATTGCAAGTGTCGGTTTCGTGAAGTCGTTATCGAATCGTGGAGTTCCGCCGTTTGATAGTTATAGGTTGAGGCTGACCGTGGACCACTCAGCATCTCTTTATGAGGTTGCTCCCCATATTTTGTGGTATGGCGAGACTTTAACTACTGGAGATGCCGTCTCGTTTAACCATAAAGTAACGTCTCTGCGGCGGTCATAGACCGATGGACTTCGCTTGGATAACACTGTGATCCGTAGGACTGGATGTTCCTTGTTGAAAGAGATGACGATGATACTCAATGATTGAGTCGGTACAATTGCATTGTGGATCTTAGTGCATCTCTACCATCAGGCGACATTGAATCGAATGTACTAAGCGTCTCCGAGTTCTGGCGGGAGATTCATGAGGCTCTCTCTCCTCTAATGGCGGATGTTCATCGTGTGCGCTGTACTGTTTCCTCTTCTAAGAGGAGTCAAGCGGGTCATATCTTTTTCGATATGGTGGAAGCTGAAGAGATGGGCCATACCTCTAAGTCTGTGACAGCAAAGATCGCTGCTGTGATCTGGAGAGACCAAGCTAATGTGATTCAACGCGAGCTTGCACAGAGGTCTCTGTCTTCGTTTAAAGATGATCTCGAGGTTGTAGTTGTGGGGAAACTCAACCTCCATCCATTGTACGGAATGAGATTTCAAGTACTGGGACTCGATTACGACGTACTTAGACGAGATGAGTTGATACGACTTGAAGAGATAAGGCGTATCTTGCGCTCAGAGGGAATTTGGGATGCGAATCGCTCGCTCAAGTCTCCTTATCTCTGCAGAGAAGTCGCTCTTGTAACGTCCGCCAGCGGTGTCGTAAAAAAGGACTTTTTGAATCCTTTGGTAGAGAGCGGGATTAGGTTTACTCTGAAACTCTATCCGACCTCTGTGTCTGGTCCTTACGCTGTCGATGATCTCGTGCAGGCACTAGCGCAAGCTGGTTCTGGAGGTCATGATCTAGTGGTTCTTATACGTGGCGGAGGTTCAGCAGGCGAGCTCTCCGTCTTCAACGAAGAAAGGGTCGTCCGAGCAGTTGCTACTTGTGAAACTCCGATATGGTGTGCGATAGGGCATTCTACCGACTCTGTACTGGTAAATGAAGTTGCCAATCGTTACTTTGATGTGCCGCAGAGTGTCGCGAAGGAACTGGTTGAGAGCGTTTTAGAGTTCTTAGCCTCCGTCTCTTTATTAGCCGAACGGATCATGAGGGTGGCGTCTAACGCTCTAGGGAGGGAGGAGGAGTTCTTAGGTAGAGTCAAAATGGCATCTACTATGGCACTCGACTCCGTGCGCCATAGAATGCGGTTGTCTTTTACGGACGTAACGAGAGGTGTTGCTGATGCTCTAAGCGGCGTGGTTCGTCGGGAACAGGAGGAGCTTTTAAGAACAGCCAGAGCGATATTGGGGGAAAGTGCTCGACAGGTCAACTTTGAAGAGATGGACCTTAGTCGAAGATACTCAACCCTTGCATATAGTTTCAGGCAGACTCTGGACTCTGAACAAGGTTTATTAAAAGTACTGACTTCGCAAGTGGAACAGAGCGATCCGGAGGAAGCGCTGAGGAGAGGCTTTGCGGTGGTGGGGGATGATCAAGATAGATGGATAAGGACTGCAATGCAAACTCGTACAACTAAGGTGGCAAAGATTTTGTTTGCAGATGGAGTAGTTTCTGTAAGAGAGTGCGAGGAGTAAGCAGAGATGGAAAGCGACGAACTTTTCAATATGAGCTACGAAGAGTTGAAGGCAGAACTCCAAGGTATTCTCGAAACCTTATCGACGGGACAGGTTAGCGTCGACAGTGTAACTGAACTCGTCGTAAGATCAAAGGTCATCGTCACTGAATGTCAGAAGCGTTTAAAGGGTACTCGCGAACAGATAGAGGCGATGATAGCGGAGATTCAAGGCGGCGACTTCTAAGTTGTCGGATCCCTTGCTTGAGATTGCATCTCTACTTTGCTGCAGGTGCTTTTTTTGTTAGGCTCAAGGACAATGGAACGATGTGACTGTGTCTCTAGAACTTTCTGAGTTAGCCCAGATGTGGTAATTCGAAGTGACTTTATCCCGGCTAAGCTACCTTTGGTTACTTTGCCCTCGTAGCTCAGGGGATAGAGCGGTGGTTTCCTAAACCATGTGTCGCAGGTTCGAATCCTGCCGGGGGCACTCTTGAATGGATCTGCAACCTTCCTTCGATATACGTGTTTATGGATGGAGGATGCGAATGCTAGCTAGACAGTCGACCTTAGTTAAAGGTATTTCTTCGGAATCTTGATGTTTTTCTTTTGACGGGTCATTGCGATGTTTCCCCGAGATCACCACTGATCTATAGACCTAATAGTTGGGTCACGGTGTAAGTGAAAGGTAACGTCATTGTGCGACGTGTTTCTAGATGTTTACCTAACGTAAAGATTGATGTTGTCGTTAGGTCACATAAGTTGGATAGTGTCTATCGCTATGAACCAAAATTCAAAGTTGAGACGATCATTCAAACTGAAGGCAATGGGATTAGTAGGTGGGATTAGTGCCGTGACTTTGTCGGCGTGCGGTTCCTCAGCCTCCTCATCAGCAACCCCATCCAGCGCAGCGGCAGCGAAGAAGGTTCCACTCGTTGTCTACGCAGCCGAAGGATATGATGCTGCAATCGTAAAAGGTTTTCAGCAGGCTACCGGTATCCCAACGGAGCTAGAAGATCATTCTACGGGAACTCTGC
>JAJYFP010000147.1 GCA_021790855.1 Actinomycetes bacterium | reverse complement strand
GAGGTTTTCGTTTAGGGGTTTTCGTAGTGTCGACACCCTCGGCCATTAGTTTGGAGCGTCGTTCTGAGAGCAGATCACTGGCGTCTTCAATCGTCAACGTCTCGAGAGGATGGGATCTTCCTAATGACGCGTTTACCTCACCGTCGGTAACATATGGTCCAAACCTTCCTGACTTCAGTTGGATGATCTTGTTGGTGAGTGGGTCCACGCCCAGCTCTTTGGTTGAGCTCGTGCTTGTGCCGCGGGCTCGCCGGGTCTTGGGTTGGGAAAGAAGATGTAGTGCTTGCTCTAGTGTGACAGTAAAGATCTCCTCATCGTTTTGCAAGGACCTGGTGTCTTTCCCTCGCTGAACATAAGGTCCATAAGGTCCATTTTGTGCAACAATAGTTTCTTTGGAGTCTGGGTCTACACCGATGACTCGTGGTAAGGAGAGGCATTGGAGAGCATCCGCAAGGGTTATGGATGATGGATCCATAAATCTTAATAACGATGCTGTCTTAGGTTTTGTCTTCTCATCCGCTTCTCCCAACTGGACATATGGTCCAAACCTTCCGACTTTAACGTAGATTACCTTAGAACTCTCGGGGTCAATACCTAACTGCCTGTCTACGTTTTTGGCCCCTTCTATGAGCTCTAGAGCCATCTCTACGCTGAGTTCGTCCGGAGCTGTTTCCTCGGGTATGGAGGCGGTACTATCTCCAACTTGGACGAACGGACCATAACGCCCCACTCTGACGGCAACATCGCGACCATCTTGGGTAACTCCGATGTTGAGTGTTGACACTGAGCGGGCGTCTATCTCCTCGAGCTTCGCTTCGATCATTGGTTTAAGACCAGGTTTGCCGTTTCCGAAATAGAACTGTTTCAAATACGGTACGGCCTCTTTGGAGCCGTCCGCTATCTCGTCGAGAGAGTCTTCCATCTCGGCTGTGAAAGAGAAGTCTACCAAAGGTCCAAAGTGTTGTTCAAGCAGATTTACGACCGCAAACGCGAGGAATGTAGGTATCAAAGCCTGCCCTTTTTTCCAGGCGTATCGTCGCTCTAAAATAGTCGAGATAATTGACGCATAAGTCGACGGGCGTCCTACTCCAAGCTCTTCTAGCGTTTTAACTAGCGAGGCTTCTGTAAAGCGAGCAGGTGGCTGTGTAATGTGGCTGATCGCAGCTAGCTCTTGCGAACGATAGCGTTCCCCGACTGCCATCTTTGGAAGCGGTCTATCCTCGTTGTCTGTGACCTCATCGGAACCTTCTACGTAGACGAGTTGAAAGCCAGGCGAAGTGATGATTCTCCCTGATATGGAGAATTCGGCTTCAGTCCCTGATCTGAACCGAGACTCGATGATCTGTACCTCTTGTAGGGTCTTTGCAGATAGCCGCACCGTTGCCGTGGTCCCAATAGCGTCGTTCATCTGCGAAGATACCGTTCGTTTCCAAATTAACTCGTATAGTCGAGCGTCATCTGAACCAAGCTCTCTGGAGACCTCTTCCAATGTTTTCCAACTATCACCAGCTGGTCTTATCGCCTCGTGAGCCTCTTGGGCGTTTTTAACCTTGTTCTTGTAGCGCCTGGGTGTTTTAGGTATCGATGATTCTCCGTATCTTGCCCTTGCTATTTCTCTTGCGGTCGCAATCGCCGACTCAGAGAGTTGAATGGAGTCGGTTCGCATGTAGGTTATGTATCCGTTCTCATAAAGGCGCTGTGCAACGGACATTGTGCGTTGAGATGAAAAGCGAAGTTTTCTACCGGCCTCTTGTTGCAAGGTAGAGGTCATAAAGGGTGCGGCTGGAGATTTTCGGTAGGGCTTTTCTTCGAGATCTTTAACTACAAACTCGGCGTCATGTAATGCTTCAACGATTGAGTGTGATGAGCTCTGGTCCAAGAGAAGAACCTCTTGTTTGGTTGCCTTGTCGCTTAAGTGTCCTGTCTCAATGAAGTCTCTTGAACCGGCTATCTTCTTGTTGTCGAAATACACCATGCGGGCACTGAAAGATACTTGATCCTTCACAATTTGAGCTTCAATATCAAAGTACTCTGCTGACCTGAATCGTATGCGGGCTCTCTCTCTGTCGACGATCACTCGACAAGCGACGCTTTGTACCCTGCCAGCAGAAAGTCTCGGGAGAATCTTGCGCCACAGGACTGGAGATACCTCGTATCCATAGAGTCTGTCGAGAATTCGTCGTGTCTCTTGAGCGTCTACCAATCTTCTGTCAAGAGTTCTTGGAGATTGAATCGCTTCATGAATTGCCCGTTCGGTAATTTCGTGAAAGACCATTCTTTTGACCGTTACCTTAGGTGAAAGTACCTCAAGCAGGTGCCATGCGATTGACTCTCCCTCGCGGTCTTCGTCGGTAGCCAGATAGAGTTCCGTGCTCTCTTTCAGTAGGTGTTTTAACTTTCTGACCTGTTCTGTTTTTTCCTTGGAAACCACATACAAGGGTTTAAAGTCATTTTCGGTGTCAACGCCGAGTCGGGACCATGGTTCTTTCTTAAACTTTAGAGGGATCTCAGCGGCGTTCTTAGGGAGATCCCTTATATGTCCAATCGACGACTCAACCACGTATCCTGGTCCGAGAAACTTCGATATAGTCCTCGCCTTTGCCGGCGACTCTACAATAACTAGAGGTTTAGCCACTGCCACCTATTCCTAAAGACGGAGATGTAACCGTCACAAAATACTTCTTCATCTCGATACTCTAGCCTTTGACTGGGGTAACTTGACTAGTCGTCGTCAGCGTCGTCAAGAAACTCATAGGTTGGATTGATTATAGCAAGGTGTCCACCAACCTCGCCTATGGTTCCCTCGGCTGCCAGGCGCCTTCCAGTAGACAGTCCAAGAATCTCTGATCTTCCAAGAAACACTAACTGTATTCCTCCTGTCGAATCTTCGAGTCGAACGTTGACAGATGGAGACCCAGATATTGAGCTGACTCTTGTTCTTACGACTCTGCCTGCTACTTTTGCTTTTTTCCGATAGGTTGCATCTCGGATAGGTGTTGCTCCAGGGACCTCAGTTTTCAGTTCATCGGTACTTACACCTAAAAGTGTGTTTTCGTCTGAGGTTATTTTCTGTGCCTCACGTTTTTCTTTCGCTATGACAGTTACTTTTCGTTTGCTGAGTTTAGGAAGAATGTAGGGAACTGTGGTAGCGGTGGCGTGTGGTGCGTGGTCGTGCGTTGAGGTGTTTGCTCGCGGTGTGTCGGGTGACGTGTTTTGGGATTTGGCTG
>JAJYFP010000146.1 GCA_021790855.1 Actinomycetes bacterium | reverse complement strand
CTTTAGAAAAGACCACCTCATGTCCAAGTCTAGAGAGGACGTTAAAGGTTGCTTTTGCGGTTCTCGAGTAGATGAGGTCGTTTACACAGGTTACGAACAACGCTATCTTCATCGAAGTAGGTACATATCTAGTAGCACTGACACTGCTACATTTATCTTAGGGCGACGGTCAAGTCCTGATCTTTAAAGTTTGAGTTTATCAGTAGGTCGAAACCTTTTTATACTCCTCTATCGATATGTATGCGTGATGGTAGATCTACTTCCTTGAACAGCTGCGATGGTGGTTCGGAAGTTATAGTTATGAGAGACTCTAAAACGCAGAAGCACAAGGTAGCACTCTAGTAAGTCGACTCTGATATGGTACAAAGTGTCAAGATTAATCTGAGAGTTTGTCCATGGTTAGCCCCTTTGGGAAGTTCATCTCACTAATCAAGGTACTTTAGGGAACAAGTGTTTAGCGTTGTTTTGAAACGTGCTGGAACAAGGAGGAGAGGTCCTTCAAAGTATTACCTGACCGCTAAGGTAGGGCCGCATCTTGCGAACGGTTGAGCTTACGCCGAGACACTCCAGAGGTTTTGATAGCGTCCCTGCCTTTTTATAAGCTCCTCATGAGTTCCGTTCTCGACGATCCTCCCTTGATCAACGACAAAGATCTGATCAGCGTCTTTGAGCGCCGTTAGTCGGTGGGCAATTATGATGACACTTCGATCTTTGGCTACTTTGTTGAGGGCTTGTTGCACTAAACGGTCTGATATGAGATCCAAAGAAGAAGAGACCTCATCAAGGATCACGATCTTCGGGTCTTTCAGCAAAAGACGTGCAAATACTAAGAGCTGTCTTTCCCCTGCTGACAGTCTTACTGCTCGATCGCCTACTTCGTAGTTTAAGCGTTCTGCGTGGTGGTCTAAGAAGTGCCCCAAACCTACCTGGTTACATGCGTCTTCTACTTGACGCTCGGTTGCACCTTCGCTGCCAAACGATACGTTGTCAAAGATAGTTCCGTTGAATAGAAACGGTTCTTGAGGAAGGTACGCTACGTTAGAGCGGTACCAGTTGAGGTCGAGTTCTTTCAACGATACGCCATCTATTAGGATATCCCCCTTGGTAACGTCGTAGAAGCGTACAAGCAGTTTGGCGATGGTCGACTTTCCAGCTCCGGTCTCGCCGACAAAGGCAACTCTGTCCCCTGCATTAATCGTCAAATCAACGTCTTCAAGAGAGTAGTTAGAAGATCCGTCGTAGGAGAAGTAGACGCCTTGGAACTTTATCTCTCCGCAAAGGCGCTCGAGTATCCTTGCCCCTTTTGTGTTTTCAATTGAGTTTTTTTCCTCCATCAGTTTGCGGATCTGAGAAGTTGCAACAACTACTTGCTGGTACTCATCGAAGTTTTGTGACAGTTCTTGTATTGGTGAGAAGAACTGATTTACGTATAGTGTTGCTGCAAGCAGTGTCCCGATGACAAGTTTGTGAGCCGCTACGAGGTCTCCGCCGACTAATAAAGTGATAGCAGTGGTTACGTCTGCCAATAGCAGTAAGAATGGGAAGTAGAACGAGATCGCCTTTTGCGCAGACATTCGTGCCGTTCTGTACGTGTCGCTCGTATCAGAGAACTCTTTGGAGACGCTTGGCCCTTGGCCCAAAGATCTAGATACTCTCATACCCGAGACTTGCTCTTGGAAGTTAGCGTTCACCAATGCTATCCGCTCTCTTGCAGTTCTATAAGCTCTAACGGAGTAACGCCTAAATATGAGACTGGCAACTATAGCAAGCGGAAGTGCACTTAATAAGACGATAGAAAGTGTTGGTGACAAGAGTACCATTACGCCTATTACTAGCCCGAAAGTGACGATAGCGACTAACGAAGAGGCAAGACCTGTTTGAACAAGCGACGAAAAAGCATCTACGTCGGAGATCATCCGAGTCATGATGCGACCGGACATCTCGGACTCATAGTAGTCCATTCCAAGAGCAAGGAGTTTACCAAAGATATGGGAGCGCAGATAAAAGAGAAACCGTTCAGCAGCGATACCTGTGATCATCTGTTCTAAAATTACGACAAAAAGATCTATAAAACTAATACCACCAAGAACTAACGCCATAGAGATCACAAGGTGAGTGTTGTTTTGAGATACTCCATTGTCCACCCCGTCTCTTAAAAGCAGGGGACCAGCCAGCGAGAGAGCGGCATCTAGTGCAACGAATACTGCGCCAAAGAGAAGCCCGATACGAATACTTTTAAACAACGCTTTAAATGAGAACACCACCTTCGTTGGTTTGAGGTCGATCTCTTTGTTGAAAAGGTCAGGCGGTTCTAACGACTCCTCAAGGTCGCCATTTAATGATGCGTTGGAGGGCGTGGCTGATGGTTCACTCACTCTCTCTTGGAGAAGGTCGTCACTACCTTGGATTAGTTGAC
Organism: Actinomycetes bacterium; assembly: GCA_021790855.1. The sequence goes on along the minus strand of JAJYFP010000146.1, from coordinate 819 downwards.
GGAAGAGACTGCTAGTTTCCGATAGCTCTTTGTAGGTACCTTCAGCAACGATGTTACCTTTGTCTAGAAGTACTATTCGACTTGCAAGCGCTAGAGTAGAGCGGCGATGGGCTATGAGTATCAACGTATTCATCTTTGAGTAGGCGAGTAGTGCCTCGTGTATATCCGCTTCGGTCTGTGGGTCTATCGACGAGGTAGCGTCGTCGAGAATGAGGAGCGGCGGCCTTCTTATAAGCGCTCTAGCAAGAGCGATACGCTGGCGTTGACCGCCCGATAGCTTGACGCCTCTTTCACCTACTACGGTGTCCAATCCTTGAGGAAGCCTGTCTATGAAAGTATGAGCCTGAGCCGCTCTTGTCGCCCAGAGTATCTCTTTCTCCGATGCATTGGGTACTCCAAAGGTGATATTGGCTCGGATTGTATCTGAGAACAGGAAACTTTCCTCAAAGACGACACCGATCTTTGCTCTAAGCTCCTTGAGCGATAGATCTCGGATATCGTAACCGCCGAGCCTTACCGAACCCTCTTGAACGTCATAGAACCTTGGTATCAACAGTGCGACGGAGGATTTCCCACTCCCAGATGCTCCAACGAGTGCGACTGTCTCCCCAGCATGAACTGTTAGATCGAGGTTATCAAGTACGTTGTCTCCTGGCTGATATGCAAATCTCACATTTTTGAACTCGATGTCTAGGGGTTGATTCCCTAGTTCCTGGGGGCTCTTTGGCTCAACGATCATTGGATTTATCTCAAGAAGATCGAACACTCTGTTGATACCGGCTTGGGCTTGTTGTGCGATTGCAGTAAGCGAAGAGAGCT
>JAJYFP010000145.1 GCA_021790855.1 Actinomycetes bacterium | reverse complement strand
TCCTCTACCGGTTCCTAACATACCTTTGGCTTTCAGCGTCTCAAGTCGTTCTCCAACCATGACCAAAGATGCAACCTTAGCGAGAGGTACCGCTGTCGCCTTGGCTACAAAAGGAACAGTCCGAGAGGCCCTGGGGTTGGCCTCTATCACAAAGACTTGTCCCGCTTTGACCGCGAACTGAATGTTTATGAGACCTACTACGTTGAGCTCATCTGCTAGAGCTTTTGAGTACTCTTTTATCACTTCCAAAGTCTCAAAAGAAAGTGTCTGTGGTGGCAGAGCACAAGCCGAGTCACCCGAGTGAACCCCAGCCTCTTCCACGTGTTCCATGATCCCTCCGATATAGAAGGCTCCATCAAGATCCCTGACGGCATCAACGTCAACTTCAATAGCATCTTCAAGAAACTTGTCCACCAAAATTGGACCGCTTTGAGATCGAGACCCTTCGTCGGATAGAGTCGTAAGATGACCAAAGGCAGTTTCAAGCTGATTTTCGTCGTAGACAATCTCCATAGCACGACCTCCTAGCACATAACTAGGGCGGAGCAACACAGGGAAACCAATCCTGGCTACAACCTCTTTGGCTTCGGAGATATCGTGAACTGTAGCGCCCCTAGGTTGAGGAATGTTGAGTCTGGCACAAAGATCGTTCCACCGCTCCCTGTCTTCTGCCAGGTCTATGGACGTCGGTGACGTGCCCAGAACTAAAGAGGGGTCGATATCGCCAGCAAGTCTCAAAGGGGTCTGGCCTCCAAAAGACACCACTACGCCAACCAACTCTCCGCTTTGAGACTCAATATCGATTATGTCCTTTACCGCTTCTTTCGTCAATGGCTCCACATAAAGCCTTGAAGAGGTGTCATAGTCCGTCGACACCGTCTCAGGATTACAGTTGATCATCACAGTCTCATAGCCGGCTTCTCTGAGTGCAAAACTCGCATGCACGCAGCAGTAGTCGAACTCCAAACCCTGGCCAATCCGATTTGGCCCAGATCCCAGGATTATGATCTTCTTGGCTTGAGAAGAGACAACCTCCGACTCTGATTCATAAGTAGAGTAGAAGTACGGGGTAAACGCCTCAAACTCCGCAGCGCATGTGTCCACGGCCTTATAGGTGGTAACAAGCCCCATACGACGTCGTCTACTTTCAATGACCTCTTCGTCAAGACCACTTATGTACGCCAACTGCGCATCAGAGAATCCAAGTCGTTTGGCCGTATATAGCTCGTCGTCACTAAGACTGAAGGCACCTTCTTTTAAGAGTCGACTGCTCAGTTGATTTCGAAACTGAGATATACGGTTGATCTGGCTCAAAAACCAGGGGTCAATGCCTGTACCAGCGTAAAGTTCTGCTATCGAACATCCACGTCGAAGGAGCGACTCCACCTTGAAGATGCGGTCTGAAGTCGGAACCTCTACTTCTTTTAGCAGTTCGTCAACGTTAACCTTGTCGTAAAGTACCTCAAGGGGATCTCCATTGAGGCCGTCTTTGCCTCGTTCAATAGAACGTAGCGCCTTTTGCAAGGACTCACAGAAGCTGCGACCGACCCCCATGACCTCACCCACGGACTGCATCGAGGTACCAAGTCGATCGATGGCGCCAGGGAACTTCTCAAAGACCCATCTGGGCACCTTGGTCACCACATAGTCGATCGTCGGTTCAAAACTTGCCGGGGTAACCCTCGTGATATCGTTTTGCACCTCATCAAGGAGATATCCCAGTGCCAGCTTTGTCGCGATCTTAGCGATGGGAAACCCTGTTGCCTTTGATGCAAGAGCAGAAGATCTCGACACCCGGGGGTTCATCTCGATCACAACCATCTTTCCATCTCGAGGATTTATGGCAAATTGGATGTTTGAACCGCCAGTCTCCACGCCTATTCGACGAATAACTTTGAAAGCTGCGTCTCTCATCGTCTGGTACTCCACATCACTTAACGTCTGAGCCGGCGCCACGGTAATCGAGTCCCCTGTATGAACACCCATAGGATCCACATTTTCAATAGAGCAGATAACTACACAGTTATCTGCTCTATCTCTCATAAGTTCAAGTTCGTACTCTTTCCAACCCTCGATTGACTCTTCGACCAATACTTCATGTAAGGGAGATGCCTGCAGTCCTGCCCTAACCATCTCAGAGAAACTCTCTTTGTCTTTGCAGATACCAGTACCAGCACCACCAAGGATAAACGAGGGTCTCAGCATCAAAGGAAACCCTATTTCAGAAGCAAACTCCAACGCCTCTTCGTAGCTATGAGCCAAGTGAGACCTTGGAGTAGCTAGTCCGATCTCACTCATGGCAACTTTAAACATCTCGCGGTTTTCCGCAGTTCGTATTGAGGTTTCGTTCGCCCCAATCATCTCTACTCCGTAGCGCTCCAAAACACCTAGCTCAGAAAGAGCAATCGCTAGATTGAGCGCTGTCTGTCCTCCCAACGTCGGAAGCAATACGTCAGGTCGTTCTTTAGCAATGATCTTCTCCAAGATCTCGACATCCAAAGGTTCTATGTATGTAGCGTCCGCGAACTCAGGATCGGTCATTATCGTGGCTGGATTGGAGTTGGCTAGAACTACCCTGATCCCCTCAGACTTAAGCACGCGGCACGCCTGTACGCCTGAATAGTCAAACTCACAAGCTTGTCCGATAACTATGGGTCCAGACCCAATCACTAACACCGAGGAGATGTCTTGTCTTTTTGGCACTAAATTTCTCCTGTCCTTATAAGTTGCTCAAACCTGTCAAAGAGATACAAAGAGTCGTGTGGTCCCGGTCCGGCCTCAGGATGATACTGCACTGAGAACGCCGACTTTGTCGGATAGGAGATGCCCTCTACAACCGAGTCGTTCAAGTTGCGATGCGATACCTTTGCCTTTGATACTGTGTCTAAAAGTGATGACTCTTCCACCACGTAGTTATGGTTTTGAGAGGTAATCTCAACCTTCTTATTGGAGACGTCTGAAACCGGATGGTTTGCACCGTGGTGTCCAAAGCGCATACGCACAGTCTTTGCCCCTTGAGCAGTCGCCATGATCTGATGCCCCAAGCAGATTCCAAACATGGGCGTCTGGCCTATAAGACTTTCAATTTCAGAGGCAATTCCATCCAACGCAGCCGGGTCTCCAGGTCCATTGGACAAAAAGACTCCGTCGGGCTTGAGATCCATCACCTCTGAAGCCTTGGTAAAAGCAGGTACCACAAGTACCTTGAATCTCTCTGAAAGAAAGCGCACCATTGACCTT
>JAJYFP010000144.1 GCA_021790855.1 Actinomycetes bacterium | reverse complement strand
ATCTAGCAAAGGGCACGGACACAGATTTTATTCTCTTCAGCCCAAGTATATCCAGAGATTCAGTATTCCATCGATCTCCATCTGAATACACATTTACTGGAGGATCGGAGACTAAAACATAACCACCGACCGCAACAAGACCCGAAGCACACTCAGCCGTCACCGCAGCCTTACCAAACGCCTTTGCGGTGACAAATTGCGCAGACTCTCTGAAACCTTCAACGTGTCCAAACACCTCTGCACGACCATGCATAACTTTACATCTATCCCTAATTTCATATTGCCCGGCACAGTCATCTAAAAACGTAGCTCGTTTTCCCATCGACTCCACTAAGTAAACTTGCACCCCATCGAGAACCTGAGCAAGGACCAAACCGGGGAAACCTCCTCCGGTACCAAGATCAAAAAGAGAGAGCGTTGAGCAATCGGAAAACTTAGAACACAGATCTAAAACTAACTCACTAAAAAATAACGCCTGCTCCAAGTGAATATCTGGAGCAGACGGACCAAGGAATCCAAGTCTTTGAGACTCAAGAATCCAATTAAATTTGTAGTCCAAAGACCTATGAGCCGATTTCCGCTCCTAACTCTTCCTTCTCCTCCACATTTTTGTTAGCGAAAATAACTACGTATCTATTAGGTTCTTCACCCTCAGATTTGGAGTCAACACCGTCTATAGACGCAACTACATCATGGATAATCTTCCTCTCTGAAGCAACCATGGAGTCAAACACTCGATCCTCGCCAGAAGCGATCACGTCATCTACAACATTTCTCACGAATCGTTCTAATGCCTCACGACGCCGTTTACGATAGCCATCAACGTCGACTGTCACACGACCTGCAGACTCTCCTGCATGCGCCTGTACGACTGCTTTTGTTAGCTCTTGAACCGCAGCTATTACAGCTCCTTTTTGGCCAATCAACGAACCAAGTTGCTCGCCAGTTATAGATAGGTCTATCGACTCTTCGTCTAGATGATCAATAGATACAGTAGCCAACATATCAAGTTCATATAAAAGATCAGCAAGGAAATGCTGCGCAACGACGGCTAGCTCCGTACGGGAAATGAGAGGACTAGCTGTCTCTTCCAACTGTTCAACATCGTCTTCTCTCTCTTGCATTACTGTATTCCTCTCCTTTTGACCATCAAACGCCTTACTACTTGTATCCACACGTTCGACACTCGCACTTCCTGCTTCTGAACCAGTATCATCTTTACCAGAAGACGATCTCCGCCGTCTCACTCGACGACCATCTTTCGCCTTAGGGGTAGTTGGCAAGACCCTTCCACGAACTCTAGCTAGTCGTTTGGACATACCAAGAAAACCCGACTTAGGTTCCTCTAACACCTCAAACTCAGCCTCAGAGTAGTCAACCCCTAAGAGATCTAGGGCTGCTTCCTTTGCCTCTTCAACCGTCCTACCGGTCGTCTCAACCCAATCCATCTATACCTCTCGAACTCATACGTAATACAAATAGAAGAACAAAGCACGAAGTATAACTCAACCCCGTCGTTTTGACTCTCTACGAGGTCCGGCTGGCCTGTTCTTAGCGTTCACATCGTTACGTTGTCCACCTCTACGCCGCATCGGACTTTGTGATGAGCGACTATTCGACGATTTTGACTTGTCTATCCAGCCATCACTTGAAGACGTAGTCTTACTGCTCTTACTTCCTGTATCGTCTTTATCAATCTTTGCGCTGTTCGTTTGCTTGCTCTGAAGATCAAGACGCTTTTGCTCCCTAGCACCTAACGAGTGTGCCCGTAGCACCGGATCTCGTCTCCACATGATCTCTTGTTGGACAACTCGGAACAACCCAGACACAACAAAGTATAAGTTTACGCCGGAAGGAATACCAATATAAATAACTCCGAAAATAATCGGAGTAAATCTTTGAATCATGAGAGCTTGCGGATTTGCTTTAGCAGCGGCCGGATTCTTAGCCGTAATCTGCCACGTCTGTAAAAACTGGAGCCCAACTGCAAGTAATACCACGAAGTAGTAGGGAAGGGCGCCAAAAAAAGGACCTTTAAAGCTTGTAGCCGCCACCGCTAAATTAATTCCCAAAGAATGCATAGCTCCATGTGAAGCCATAAGATTTTTATAAAGCAGTGTGGTGTGACTTATATACTCTGGGGAGGCAATATGATGGGGTCCAACCGTGTTCGTAAGTCCACGAATAATATCATACATTACGAAGAGCAAAGGTAGCTGAAGTAGCATCGGTAAACATCCAGACGCTGGCGAGACCTTGTTCTCCTTAAACAACGCCTGCTGAGCTTCCATCAAACCTTGCTTATCTTTGCCGTACTTCTTCTGAAGCTCCTTAACCTTGGGTTGTAAAGCCTGCATTTGAAGCATCGATCGTGTAGATATAACAGTTAAAGGAGATATTACTACCATTACTGTTATGGTTAAGAGAGCTATCGAGAAGCTATAGCTGTGCACCCAACTATAGTAAAGAGCGATAAGCCCCGCCATCACATCAAATATGGGATGGAAAATACTCGTTAAAAACGACATTAATTACTACCTGACCTTTTTAGTGGGGGAACCAGATCAATACCACTAGATCCAAATGGGTTACAACGGGCTATGCGTCTAGCAGCTAACCATAAACCAGTTAAAGGACCATGAACTTCTATGGCTTCAACTGCATACTCTGAACAACTCGGCATATATCGACATGGAGAGGGCTTTCCCTCGCGCACTTTCTGGTAGGTATGAATACCTCCAACTAGTGCTTTGCTTAGAAAGTAACGTGACTTGCCTATCTCCACCGGCACTAACTCTTCCTCTCAAGAGAACGGCTACTGTAGATCTTTTCTAACAAATAGCGTAGCTCGCCCAACATATCATTGTAGGACAGTTCTATGAGAGTTCGACGTCCTCCAACCAGATATAAGCCTCCCACGAGCCGATCATACTTGGCAATATCGCGAAGTGCACACTTACACCTTCGCTTTACTTTGTTGCGATCAACCGCTCGGCGAAACTCCTTCTTAGAAAAAGCAAAGGCTATCTTTGCAACCTCATCGTCGTTCAAGAGTGTCTTGACTCTAAAGTTCGTACTATAAACGCTAATACCCAAGGAGTTCAGGTCTCTAAACTCCTCCTTCGAACTCATAGAAGATATGGAGATTGACACATTAAATTTTACTTAAGCGCTAAGACGCTTGCGTCCTTTAGCTCTTCTAGCCTTCAAAATCGCTTGACCGGCCCGTGTAGACATACGAGCTCGGAAACC
>JAJYFP010000143.1 GCA_021790855.1 Actinomycetes bacterium | reverse complement strand
GCTGACCGATCGGAAAATTGCTATTGCGAGACTTGCAATCGTCGTAACAGTTGTCGGTTGGATTGGTTACTTGGGAGTTTGGATCTTTACTGAGCTGGTCCAGGGGGCGGCTGCAACAACACGATCGAAGCTTGAAGCACTTGCTTACCTGTTCATCGTGAGTCTTTTAACGTACTCATCGCTAGCGTATTTGACTTCGAGGCTAGGATTCTTTTATAGGGGTAAAGACCATCAAAGAACTCCAAAGGCTGTCTTGGATGAATACTTTGACAAAAAGACTCCTTCTGTGACCGTAATCATCCCTTCATATAGGGAAGAGATAAGAGTTATTCGAACGACAATTCTCTCCGCGGCTCTGCAAGAGTATCCTGATATGGACATCGTTTTGTTAGTAGATGACCCTCCTACCCCAACCGATCCTCGCAACCGATTCCTGCTTGATGCTGCGCGGCGTCTACCGGATGATATTAACCAGCTTTTCGAGTATCCATCGGCACTTTTCTCGAGAGCCATAGCTGAGTTTGAGTACAATATTGAACACGGTCATATGGTGAGCGAGAGTGATTTAATTCTCCTTGCGAACTACTACGAACAGGCAGTCGAGTGGCTAACTATTCAGATGGAGGAACTGATCGTTGTTGACCATACCGACGTCTTTCTCTCGAACCAGGTGCTTCGTGCTTTAGCGCAAGATCTCCAGCAAACCTCCAGAGCAATTCGGGTTGCAAGTCGTGAGGTCAGTTCAGTGAGTGTCGATAGAGTTCGACAGCTTTACAAACGACTTACGAGTATCTTTACTGTAAGAGTCAGCTATTTCGAGCGCAAACTTTACGTTTCTTTATCAAATGAGCCGAACAAGGCCATGAATCTAAACTCCTACATAGGACTCATGGGGGGCAACTATAGAGAGATTCAGACGTTGTCGGGTCGAATCTTGGAGAAGACGAATGACACAGACGAAGACACTATTTTTATTCGAAATCCAGACTACGTTCTAACGTTGGACGCAGATAGTGTTTTGCTCCCAGAGTACGTCATGCGCCTTGTCTATCTTATGGAGCAGAGCCAGCACGCAAGGGTGGGAGTTGCTCAAACGCCTTATAGTGCATACCCAGGCTCTGCGACCAGACTCGAAAGAATTGCAGGTGCCTCTACTGATCTCCAACACATTGTTCATCAAGGGCTAACACACTATGATGCTACATTTTGGGTAGGTGCGAACGCAGTTCTGAGAAAGAGGGCCCTTGACGAGATCGTCAAGGTTGATTTCGATGGCGACTATGAGATAAAGCGTTATATTCAAGATCGAACGGCTATAGAAGATACAGAGTCCTCGATCGATCTGGTGATAGGAGGGTGGAAGCTTCTCAACTATCCCGAACGCCTGAGCTACAGTGCCACCCCACCTGACTTTGGATCGCTGTGCATACAACGAAGAAGATGGGCTGATGGCGGTCTGATCATAGTTCCAAAGTTGCGTAAGCTGAGAAAGGCGCGTAAACAGCGAGGGGAGCAAGGGCGGCTCGGGGAGTTTTTACTCCGTTTCAACTACATGGCCTCAATAACGTGGAGCTCGGTAAGTCTTGTAGTCCTTTTGTTCTATCCGTTTGCAAATAAGCTCGTCAGCCCTTTACTTGGCCTTCTTGCACTTCCATACTTCTTAGCTATGGCTAGTGATCTAAAGTACTGCGGCTATAAGAGAGTCGATGTGTTGAGGATATACGGCTTTAACTTGGTACTGTTACCGGTGAATATCGCGGGAACTGTGAACTCTCTTGTACAGGTTCTAACTGGTTCTAAAGGTATATTTGGACGTACTCCAAAAGTGCGAAAGAGAACAGTTGCCCCACTCTTGTTTGTGGTCACTCCCTATGTTGTTTTGGGGCTTTCACTCTTTACTCTTGTGCGTGATTATCAACATCAGTTCTGGTACAACGCTGTCTATGCGAGTATCAACTCCCTGTTGGCGACCTATGCAATTTTTGCATACATTGGTCTGAGAAACTCGATGGCGGATATTTTTGTTCAGATAAAGCCCTGGTTCGCAAAGAAAGAGAAGCGTAGACCGTCGCAGACCCAGAGTTTCTCAAACTCAGCGACGCATGTTGCTACTGACTGGGAAGCGATACTCCACTTTGGATACTCTGATGCAGTTGATAAAGGAAAAGCCTCAGTGGAACGAAGCCGAACCAACTACAAAGTTGCTGAGCCACTTGTGGTTGGTGAGCCTAATGCTGTAGCGATCGGCTCTCCTGCACCTGCTTCATTGGGCTTTGTAGAACTAGAGTTCACTACATTGTTTCAGCCAATATTTGACTTGGCCTCTGGGGAGGTGGTTGGACATGAGGCACTCAGTCGTTTCAACGATGGAGCTGCGACACTTAGAAGATTGGAAAGTCTTTCAATCAAACAAGCGATCGAGATAGAGCGAGACATGATTATTGCGGCGATAGCAGCATCCCATAACCTTCCCCATGAGACTTGGTTAGCGATAAACGCGTCTAGGCAACTTGTTACCAACGATAAAGGTTTGATGTCATTGGTGGCTGCCTCGAGTCTCTCTTTGGTGATTGAACTTCGCGCTGGGGAAGCGGTTAAGGACGACTTTGCCTCAAGTATTCTAGAGGCATTGCCTCCAGGAATGGCAATTGCGATCGATGACGCATCACCTGATTTGAATAGTTTGAACTTTGTCTCAGCAGTAAGACCGAGGTATGTGAAACTCGACGAAGAGTGGGTACGTGGCATCGACTCTAATCGAACAGTTCAAGTGCTCGTAGGAACACTAGTGTCTCTAGCAGCTGAATCTGGAGCAATAGTTATTGCCGAAGGTATCGAGACTGAGGGAGAGTTTGAAACTTTAGTCAACTTAGGGGTACTGCTTGGACAAGGATTCTTTCTTGGTGAGCCAGTCCCCATTGCGAGAGTATAGGTAGCGAACTTGGAGCAACAGGGCACATCTGCTCCAAGCAGAGACGCCAGAGTCCTTGGAAGCGATCCCTTTTGATTCCTATGTTACTCTAAATATATGTCGGCAAGAGTGGTTGCGATCTTTGATAAGTTTCGCGGTACGCTAACCCAAGGCGAGATCGTTGAGTCTCTGGTAGAGCTTTCCTTAACTTTGGGTATAGATATTGACACACAGACGGTCTCTGACGGTGGAGAAGGCTTTGCCGATTGTTTCAGCGGTGACGAAAATGAGGTTACAGTATCTGACCCGTTTGGCTGTCCACGTAGGGTCACATGGAAACAGGCGG
>JAJYFP010000142.1 GCA_021790855.1 Actinomycetes bacterium | reverse complement strand
AAGGGTTTAATCGAAGCGGCGAACGCTGCTCGATCGGTAGCTAAAAGCAGTCCAAACAGTCACACACGGGTCGTTGACCTCTCTGGAATCCGTATCCACGGACAGAGTGAAACGGTAGATCTCGGATATTTCAAGCAGAGAGCAGTTCAAGAACTGACACTCATGGACGATGTAGCTCGATCTGTAGATTCATCGATAGTACAGGTGACCACTTCAATGGGTATCAGTGGGCGTCACTTCGTACTAGCAAACTCCAACGGAAGATTCATCGATCAAAGTACCTTGCGTTCCCGAGTTGCAATAAAATCCGTTGCCAAGGGCGATACCGGACTCCAAAGTGGATATGAACCTGTCGCCTATACCGTAGGTTTCGAAGAATTTTTGGACATGATTGACTTCGAAGAGCTTGCCAAGAACACTAGCAAACGAGCTACAGTGAAACTTGCGGCAGTGCCTGCACCATCTGGCACATTGCCCGTTGTCATCCAAAAAGGTTCCGGCGGGATTCTCTTCCACGAAGCATGTGGACACGGTCTTGAAGCCGACCACATCAAGAAAAACACCTCCGTTTATACAGGCCGCTTAGGTCAAGTGGTAGCCAGTTCTCTTGTAACTTTGGTCGACGACGGAACCGTCTCAAAACAGTGGGGAACCTATGGTTTTGACGATGAAGGTGAGGAAGGACGTTACAACGTCTTGATCAGGGATGGCATGTTGGAAGACTACATGTGGGACTCGAACTCAGCGAAAACCTTCAATCGGGAGTCCTCTGGGAATGGACGTCGTCAAAGTTATCGACACCTCCCTATGGTAAGAATGACAAACACCTACCTCCTACCAGGAGAGAGCGACCCAGATGATATAGTGGCTGAGACCGAACGGGGTGTCTATGTAGCTCGTCTAACTGGTGGACAGGTGAATACGGCCACGGGCGACTTCGTCTTTGGGACTCAAGAAGCCTATCTAATTGAAAACGGCAAGATAACCTCACCGCTGAGAGACACACAACTGATCGGGAACGGTCCAGAGATCCTTGCCAACATAGACATGGTAGGCAGTGACTTTGACATGACTGCTGGCAGCTGTGGCAAAAATGGGCAGTCTGTTCCCGTGGGGACAGGACAGCCTACCCTTAGGATCTCCGCGATGACCCTCGGAGGTACTGCAGATGTCTAAAGATCTTTCTCTCGAACTTATCGCCAAAAAGATCATCAATTCAGCTAAGCCTGACGAGTCCATTGAAGTCGTAATTAGTCGATCCACTTCAACCGAGGTCATCGCTTATCATGGTGAAGTCGAGTCCCTAACCCAGGCCACCGAAGGAGGGCTGGGAGTTCGAGTGCTCTCAGGTGGCAAGGTTGGATTCTCAAGCGTAGGCAGCTTGGACGAGTCGCTCATTGCACGCTGCCTACAGAGTGCTCGTGACAACACTCAATATGCCACCTACGATCCCTACGCCACTTTTGCAGAGCCCGACGATGTTTCTTACCCCGACATGGTTCTACTCGACCCCAAGATTCCCACCGTACCTACGGATGCAAAAGTCTCACGAGCTCTTGATCTGGAAAGGATGATCTTAGCAAAAGACAAAAGAATTACCGAAGTTCCGCAAGCACTATACGGCGATTTTTTTGGAGAATCACTAGTCGCGTCGACCAGCGGCATCTTTGGACAAGTTGAAAGCAGCTACGCAATCGCCTCTGCAATGACCGTAGCAAGAGACAACGGCGACTCTCACACTGGCTACGGTTATAGCGTCTCTAGGTATTTTGATGACGTCTCACTTGAAGAAGCAGCTAATGACGCCGTAATGCGAGCTATCAGACTACTTGGTGCCAAAAAGACCAGATCGCGGACACTGAAAGTAGTTCTGGAACCGCGAGTCTCTTCTACCTTGTTCGCTCTTGTGTCAGGTTCTCTTTCAGCGGAGGCGATCCAAAAAGGACGTTCCATCTTCGTTGGGCGTAGGGGCGAACCAATCGCATCTGAGGTAGTCGATATCGTCGATGATCCAACAGATATTCGTTTCCAATCGGCCTCTCGATTCGACGCGGAGGGTTTGGCTTCAAGAGCAAACCATCTTGTTGAAAACGGAAAACTAAAGAACTATCTCTACGATAGCTACACCGCCAATAAAGACGGTATAAGGTCCACGGCCAACGCGATAAGGGGTGGCTCAGCAGGAGTACCTACCCCTGGAGCGCGCGCCATTGCCTTAAAGCCAGGGGATAGATCACAAGAGGAGATCATTGCAGATATAAAAGAGGGAGTCCTAATACAGAGCCTCTCGGGCATTCATTCGGGTGTAAATCTAGTTTCGGGCGACTTTTCAGTTGGAGCGGAGGGGTTGATTATTCGAGACGGATCTCTTGCAGAAGGTGTCAAAGAGGTTACAGTGTCTTCGACCTTGCAAAAAATGCTCTTAGATGTCGTAGAGATAGGGCAAGACACAACTTTCTTCCCATCGATAGCAGCCGGAAACACCGTTGTAATCGAAACAATGAGCCTCTCGGGAGAGTAGGGCAAAGGACAAGACCAAGTAGTATCAGCTGTCTTTGAACGAAAAAGGTACCAAAGCGCATGCCATTTCGCATTGATCTTCACACTCATACGATGTACTCTGGAGACTCCTCTACCACTGTGGATGAATACATCGACGCTTTGTCGAAGTCAGGCCTTTCCTTGGTGGCTGTCACTGACCATCTTACGATTTCTGGGGCGTTAGGTCTAAAAACTACTCTGGGGAAAATGGTCGTCATCGGTCAGGAGTTTCGCACCAAAGAAGGAGAGATGATCGGACTCTATTTAGATGAGCGTATACCCCCAAGCTTGACAGCGAAACAGGCTTCAAGAGCCATTCGCTCACAAGGTGGGTTGGTATATATTCCGCATCCTGGAGACGCCACCAGAGGTTCCATATCTCAAACAACAACTGTCACCTTAGCTAAAGATGGATATGTCGATGTGGTTGAAGTGGGAAACTCAAAACTGAAGAGGCCATCGCTTGGTTCAAACGTCACATCAGAACTTCAGGAATTAGGCGTTGGGTTAGCATCATCTTCGGACGCGCACATACCTGAGGCTCTAGGATCATCTCACACAATCCTCGACTCATTACCAGAAGATGCGGAGGATCTTCTTCGACTGTTGAAGAAACCAGGGACCCAGTTAGTTCATAACTACTTCGATCCACCACGCACGTGGAAGTCTAAGATAGTTCCCAGTCAACTCAACAACTAAGCCGCATCTGTTGAGTTGCTAGCGGTACTCTTAGCTGACTCGGACGCTTTGGCTTC
>JAJYFP010000141.1 GCA_021790855.1 Actinomycetes bacterium | reverse complement strand
TGCAGCCGCGGTAGTGATCGAGGGATTGGAGAGAGTCGCTAAGGAAACTGAGACTCCGATCCTGGCGATAGGAACGCCTGAAACTGTCGCGATGGTCGAGGGTCTATCAAACGTAACGGTTCGAGTGGCTAGTGAAGTCATAGAGATGGACGAGGAAGCAGCCTACGCGGTTCGGCGCAAAAAGGACTCTTCGATAGTTCGCTGTGCTGAAGCCGTAAGAGATGGTGAAGCTTCTGCTATGTTCTCTGCTGGTAACACCGGAGCTGCAATGGCCTCTTCCCTTTTCAAGATGGGCAGAATCTCAAAGGTCTCGCGACCGGCTATTGCCACAACTATTCCAAGGCCCGGACAGGATGTCCCCACTATTTTATTGGACTCAGGAGCGAATCCAGACTGTGTCCCAGAGTGGCTAGTACAGTTCGCAGTGATGGGCTCTATCTACTCAGGATTGAGATTCAATATCCACGCACCCAGGGTAGGAATCCTCTCTATTGGTGAAGAGGCTGGCAAGGGTAACTCCTTGGTCAAAGAGGCATATGAACTTTTGGATCAAGATAAGAGGATCAACTTTATCGGCAACTGTGAAGGTCGAGACGTGATGACAGGGACGGTTGACGTCGTCGTTACCGATGGCTTTACCGGTAATGTCGTTTTAAAGACTCTCGAAGGAGGAATGAGAGCCTTTGCTAAGGCGGCATTAAAGGCTCTTTCGCCAACGGAGGAGTCGGATACGCTCTTGGAATCAGCGCTCCCTCGTCTTGCTCCGCTTATAACGGCGTTATCTGCTGATACTTACGGCGGCGCTGCTCTGCTTGGGGTTGATGGCCTTTGTTTGATAGGCCACGGTTCTTCAGGGTCTGACGCCATATACAATGCAGTGGTTGAGGCGGATAAAATAGTGAGACTCAATCTGGTGGACGCTATAGCTTCAACCCTGAGATAGTACTACTTGCAAGGAGATAAAGGTGTCAGAGTTGACTCGTCAACAGATATTTGAGACAATTCGGGGCCATCTAGCAGACATCTTGGAGATTGATCCATCTAAGATACACGAAGGTTCCGCCTTTAGCGAGGATCTCAATGCGGACTCACTAGCGCTAATAGAACTCGTAGAGGCGATTGAAGATGAGTTCTCAAAGGGTTCGAGCACCTTTAGGATCGAAGACGATGAGCTTGAGGATCTAAAGACGATGAGAGACGCTGTTGACTACGTCGTCGATAAACTCGACGTAAAACCGTAGCGCTTGAAAGTAACAAAGTAGCGATCTTGAAGCTCGAGGATCTTCTACCTAAGGAGTTCTTAGGTTCGAGGCTTTTTAGTCAAGCCATGACGCATAAGTCAGCGGCTGAGTCCGATAGAGACTCAAATGAACGTCTTGAGTTTCTAGGTGATGCAGTCCTGCAGCTTATCGTTACCCAGTATCTCTTTAGCAACTTTGGTGATCTTCCGGAGGGTCGGATGACCAAGATTCGGGCGGCGGTTGTAGGCACACACTCTCTGGCGGAGGCTGCGAGTAAGATCTCATTGAAGAGTAGCCTTCGTTTTGTCTCTGGTGACATGGGGGAGGGTGGTGTTGCGAGTTCTGCGATGTTGGCAGACACCTTTGAGGCTCTCGTGGCGGCGGTATACTTATCCTTAGGCATGGTAGAGGCCGAACGGCTCGTGATCTATCTTCTTGGTGACTTAATCGAACGTAGCGTACCTGATGAGGTTCTCGGTGACTTCAAGTCTGAGCTTCAAGAGCGCTTGGCGGCCTCTGAGACTTCGGAGACTCCAAAGTACGAAGACTCTTGGGTTGGTCCCGATCATGATCGAACCTTTATATCTCAGGTCTTTGTAGGTGAAGCTTCTGCAGGGTCTGGCATGGGTAAGACTAAGAAGGAGGCTCAGCAGAACGCGGCGATGCATGCGATCGAATACCTTTTCCACAACGAGAGAAGAAGGTAGATGCCTGAACTCCCAGAGGTTGAGACGGTCTGCCGAGACCTCTCGGAACGCGTCTGCGGGTGCACTTTGGATGAAGTTAATATCTTTGGGAAGCGTACCGTACGTAGGTCGAACTGGATAGCCAGGGATATCATCGATGCTCTTCAAGGTCTTTTATTAGCTAAGGTCGCTCGCTACGGTAAGTTCATGGTGTTCTACTTTGAAGATCAACTGCCAAAACCCGATCTTTACCTCGTAGTGCACCTGGGTATGTCGGGAAGATTTGTCTACAAAAAGGCGATCGTTGATAGTGGAGTAGACCATTCCAAGCTGTACCTTCGCTTTGAAGATCAAGAGTTGGTTCTCTGGGACCCGCGTACCTTTGGGGAGGTGTTCTTAGAGAGACGCCTCGAGGGGGACGGCTGTCCAAGTACGTTGAGATCTGTTCTTGGGGTAGACCCAATTCTCCATCCTGAAAGAGTCGCCTTTGCTCTGAAGGCAGAGGCGGATCGTTCAAAACGACCGATTAAGTCAGTCTTGTTAGACCAACGGGTGCTATCAGGACTTGGTAATATCTACAGCGATGAAGTTCTATTTCGCTGTGGATTGAGCCCCCTTCGTCCGATGCTGTCTTTGGGTGACCTTGAGATTGAGTCTTTGGCGAAGAACATCTATGAGGTCCTATCGGAGGCGATAAGTATGCGTGGCTCCTCTTTGAATGATATGAGCTACTTAGATCTGGCTGGTCTGCCTGGAGGCTATCAAAGCAAGCACCTCATCTATGGTCGTTATGGAAAGACGTGTAGTAGATGTGGATCTACCGTAGAGCGAGTTCTACTTTCAGGAAGGTACTCTAGCTATTGTCGAGACTGCCAGAGATAAGGCTATTAGCTTATGACACGGCCTTAACCTAATGGCTCGGTGCACTTAGGTATTAGTGTTGATGAGAAGTTGCTCGAGACGGGGTTATGTATTTAAAGTATCTGACCATTAAGGGATTCAAGTCGTTTGCGGACTCAGCTCGCGTGAGGTTTTCGCCTGGTTTGACTGTGGTAGTGGGACCAAACGGCTCGGGGAAGTCAAATGTAGTAGATGCACTGGCTTGGGTGCTTGGTGCTCAAGGACCTAAACAACTCCGGTCCTCTAAGATGGAAGATGTCATTTTTGCTGGTTCAGAAGGTAGGGCACCTCTAGGGAGGGCAGAGGTTTTAGTTACCTTCGACAACTCTGACGAGAGGTTATCACTTAAACTCAACGAGGTTTCAATCTCTCGAAGCCTTTATCGTTCCGGCGAGAGTAGCTATAAGCTGAATGGGGTAACCTGTCGCCTGAGCGAACTCGTCGACCTCTTGGGGGAGGTGGGCGTAGGCAAGAGTCAACACCTGATTAT
>JAJYFP010000140.1 GCA_021790855.1 Actinomycetes bacterium | reverse complement strand
GTAAATCCCACTAAGGTGGTCCCGACGTCGAGCGCGGACAGATGTGAGACCGCCTGTGACGTCTTGAGAAGTCCGTATACTACCCATGGTTGACGCCCGGTCTCTTGGAAGATCCATCCAGTCGTATTGGCTATAAAGGGGAGCGGCATCGCCGCGATCGCCGCCTTTCTGAACCACTTTGAGTCGTCTAGGCGCTTTTTGCGCATTAGGTACATCCCCCATGCCCCAAGTCCCAAGATCGCGACGCCGATACCCGCCATAATTCGAAAGGACCAGTAGTCCAGCCACACGATAGGTACGTAGTTTCCTTTTCCATACTCCTTGGAGTACTTAGCTTGGAGCTGGTCGATTCCTTGAACCGTTCCATTCCACTTGTCGGTAGCTAAAAGGGACAGCACGTGCGGAAGTCCTATCTGGAATATAACCTTGTCGTGCAGGTTGCCGATCGTTAAAATGGACTCCGATGCTCCTTTTTCCGTATGGTATAGTGCCTCACCGGCCGCCATCTTCATTGGCTGATCCTGAACCATTACCTGTCCTTGCACGTGTCCATCGAGAGCCATCGCAAGCGATGACACAAACAACACAATTAGAGCAACTCGGGCTCCAAGGGCGAATATCTCCTTAGTAGCGTTACGTTTCATCTGATAAAACGAGATACCCAACATCAGCGCAGCAGCGGTCAAAGCGGCGGCCAAAAGAGTATGAAACAGCGTCACCAAAAATAACGAATTGGTCAAGATCGCCCAGAAGTTGGTCATAACCGCTTGGTGCGTCGCTTTATCGATGCTATATCCAACAGGATGCTGCATCCAAGAGTTAGCTGCCAAGATAAAAGAAGCCGAGAGTACCGTACCTAATGAGGCCATCCAGATTGAAAATAAGTGAACTCTCTCTGAGACTCTCCCTTTCCCAAAGATCCAGATACCCAAGAACGTTGACTCCATAAAAAAAGCCAGAAGGCCCTCGATCGCCAATGGTGGGCCAAAAATATTTCCAACGAAATCCGAGTACTGAGACCAGTTCATTCCGAACTGAAACTCCTGCACTATACCGGTCACTACCCCTATAGCGAAGTTGATAAGGAACAGCTTTCCAAAGAAGCTAACGAGCCGTTCATACCTTGGATCATGTGTCTTGAGCTGGGCACTTTGCAAGATAGCTACTAGAACTGAAAGGCCAATTGTGATAGGAACAAAAACAAAGTGATAGATCGTGGTCGTAGCGAACTGCCATCGAGACAACAACAAAGTCAAGTTCCCAAAGATCGGATCCATATCAGAGCTCCCATTCAATCTGTATTTAGGCCATCCTAGGCATCCAGACATGTACCTATTAGGGTACTTGAGCCATAGTTCACTCTTTTAACACAAGTAACTCTCAGGTCCTTCCAAAGGGAGTCGTCTCGTCAAGTTAAACATGATTCATTCCAAAGAAAAAAACCAACTTGCACTCTTGTGATTGTGACGTGAAAAGAGTCCTACAAGCGTACGAATGAACCCGTAACTAGGCCGTCTCTTTTAAATCAGTTCGTCCTCGTAGTGAGAGACGTCTTCCCTGATTATCTGCGAACTTCCCTTTGAGGTAGAAGAGACACCTACCAAAACGTCGGCAATCTCCATCGTACGTTTTTGGTGGGTGACTACGATAATCTGAGTCCTAGTACGAAACTCGTTCAGGAGATCTATAAAACTAGAGAGGTTGCGATCGTCCAACGCCGCCTCAACTTCATCTAGGACGACAAAAGGCGTCGGCTTAGTTTCAAATATTGCAAATAAAAAGGCCAGTCCCACTAGCGAGCGTTCACCGCCCGAAAGTAGTGAGAGACGTCTCACCTTCTTACCAGGTATTTCGATGTCAATGTCGATCTGTGACTCAAGCACATCTAAGTCACCAGCGATCTTTAGAGATCCTCGTCCACCTGGAAAGAGCCTTTCGAAGAGTCGTCCAAAGCTTCTCTCCACACTCCTAAACGTTTCAACAAAGGAACTTCTCATCTCTTCATCAAGCTTTGTAAGTAGAGATCGGATCTCCCTGCGTGCCGACTTCACGTCCAAAGAGCTCATTTCAACCTCTTTGAGCTCTTCCCTTAACGCTTCAAGCTCGATCGCAGCGTAAGGATTTACGGCCCCCAGCTCTTGCAACCTGGTTTCAGTTCTCTCCAACTCGTCTTTGGCTACAGTTGGAGCCACCCCTTCCAAAGCTCGAGCCTGTAAAACCTGAGATAGGTTTACACCTAGGTAGCGAGAGAGGGACTCCTCTTTGAGTTGTTGCGTAAGTACAACTTTGTTTAGGTTCTCCTCTACCCCGTTTAATTGCGTTTTAAAGTCGTCTAGCTCTCTCTCCAAGGAGGTAGCTTCGGTCTCCAAAGCCCGTCGCTTATGGACAGCATCTTTAGCCTTTTCTTCCAGTACATCTAGCTTTTTAGCAACGACAGTTAAAGTTGATCCTACTCTAAGGCGCAACTCTTGTAGTTGACTCCGATACGTCGTAGCTAGATCTATCTCTTCACCTAGATCCGAAAGCTGGCGATCGCGTTCGAACTTAGCCTTCTCGTAGAGTTCTATCTCTTCCTTGAGCTCGATATCAAGCTTGCGTAGAGTCTTCATATCCGACTCGACTTCGATCGCCTTGAGCCGGACCTCACTCTTTACAGCCTCAATCGAGCGGCGTTGAGAGTCATACTCGTTTCGCTGTTTTCGAAGACCCCTAAGTCTCTCTTCCATATCTCGGAGCTGTATCGATTTACTTCGTAGCTCGTCTGCTAACAGATCACGACTTTTTAGATCGAAGCTGAATTGAAATGCCTCGAGGTCATCGAAGTTTCGTTTACGTTCTTGGACTAATGAGTCCAGCCGATCCGAAAGTACAGAGAGGTCCCTAGCTGATCTTTGTTCTTCGGCTTTAAGCCTCTCGACTTCGCCATTTACAGACCTTAGGCGGGTCGTCACTTCCCCGAGTTGGCTATCGACCTCTTGGACACGCCGATTAAGCCTCTCGACCTCTTCTTTTTTATGCCGCCTTTTAACGTCAAGATGAGATAGCCGAATCGCTAGAGCCTTATCTCCACGTAGCGAGATCTCGACCCGCTCCTTTGAGAAGATGTGACCGTCTTTAGTAACAGCTCTTAGGGTTGGAGACTGTATAAGGAATAGAACAGCCTCGTTGTAGCCCTCCACGACGTATACATCACTAACAAGATCTAGAACTACAGAAGAACTGAGTGCGGAAAACGGCAGTTCGGATCGTACCTCTAGAGACTCCAAAAGAGAAGGCAAGTCTCCATAGTTCTCAGACACACTCAGCCTTCGCTCCGAA
>JAJYFP010000139.1 GCA_021790855.1 Actinomycetes bacterium | reverse complement strand
AAATGTTGGAGTTCACTCATCTGTATGGTGGCTAGACGTTGAGACCTCTGCTAATAGTTGGAGCTCTTCTCAGAGTCAAAACTACCAGGCCATTCTTGGAGCAATCGCCGCTCTGAAGTCAGATGGTGCGCTCGTTGGAGTATATTCGACTTACTTACAGTGGCCAGAGATTGCAGGAGCGTCGGCCGCGCTTCCCTCGGGCACTCCTATTTGGGTAGCAGACTGGAATACTAGCAATCCTGCTGCCGCCTGCTCACAAGCGACACCCTTTGGGGGTGGATTTTTAACCCAGGTCCAAACGCTCCCAACAAACTTTGATAACGACGTATCTTGCTAATCACAGCTAGCTAGAAACATAGAAAAGACAGTAGTCATAGTTTCGTGTAGCTATCTATAGAAGACTTCTGAGCGACCATCAATACCGCTGGTATCTCTCAAGATCCAATGTGCGATCACGCATTGGACAACTTCTCTAGATCAAACGAGCAAGCGCAAAGCCCTTTAACGGAGAACCCTCAACGACAAGGGCCCTCCCTTCTCCAAACCAGACACCCATGTCTTTTGAAACTTGACCTTCTAAAAAGAGTCTGGTGAAACTCTCTACGACACCAAAGTGTGTCACCAGAGCCACATAGTTCGCAGAGTAATCCTTCTCTAGAAGTTCTACAAGGTAGCGAGTCCGCAGGTTCAGATCCTTTATCGACTCTCCACCGGAGGCGATAGGATGATCATCATGAAGATAAGCTCCATATCCTCCAAGATCATCGAAGCTCAATGAATCGGTCACCCCTGGA
The DNA here is from genome assembly GCA_021790855.1 of Actinomycetes bacterium. The sequence goes on along the minus strand of JAJYFP010000139.1, from coordinate 2,541 downwards.
TGAACCTCACACAAAAGACATGTCGGAAAGCCTATAGGCGCCCCGAGAACGCCTCCCAAAATTAGAGCGCTCTGTCTCGAACGTCGCATCACTGAGCATAGAATAAAATCTGGCACGAGGGCAAGCCTTAGAAGTTTCTCTCCGACATCTCTTGCCTGTACCACGCCCTTAGGTGTAAGACCCATGCATCCCCGGTGTCCGCCAACAACCCTATAGTCACCCAACTGAGACTGCCCATGTCTAATTAGAGTAAGGCGCATGTATATCTGCCTGTAACGTTATACTCCGTTCGATATAAACTCCTCAAGCTGTCGTAGGGTCCGACACTCAAACACTCCGTCGCAGTAGGGACTATAGATGGATATGATAGAGTCACCGCTGTTCCAATAGGACTTTGGCTCTGGATTGAGCCAAAAGACATGACGAGACCTCTCTTTCAGACGCCTCAAAACATCTTCTCTGCCAGGGTGGTAGTTACTTCGCGCGTCGCCACAGATAATTAATGTAGTTCTTTTAGTAACTGCTTCAAGATAGCGCCTCTCGAAGAGGTCAAAGGAATTTCCGTAGTCTGAGTGACCATCGAGACCCACCACCTTCGCCTTGGTCGTTACATTCCGAAGCGAGTCGTTTATATCGCTCTCTGTGTCGAAGTAACCAGTCACTTCATCAATGGTATCGATGAAGACGAAACTCCTCATCTTTGAAAATGAACCCGACATGACATAGAGTAGCTGCATTGTAAAACGTGCAAATGACGCCACTGATCCAGATATATCAGAGAGCAAAACTATCTCCGGTTTGGATATCTTTGGCTTACGAAAATAGAGTGAGGCCGGAGTACCTCCATAAGACATCGCTTCCCTAACGGTTTTTCTAAAGTCCAACATCGCATCTTTAGTCGAAAGATGTCGCCGCGCAAGTCGGGTGGCCAATTTTTTTCCCAACGGGATCATCGATTGGTGAAGCTCTTCGATCTCCTCTCTCGACGCATGTACAATATCTATGTCCTCTGGCAATCGCAGTGCCAAGGTCTTTGCCACTGCGGATGAACCTCTGTCACCTACTAGCCGTCTTAGTACCTCGGAGTCCACCTCGGAACGAATCAATCTTATAGCCTTGTCTGAGCGATCGCTTGATAGTTCATGACCGTCGTTTTTTTGTATTTGAGATAGGCCGGAAAGGAAGCTTTTCACTACGGCTTCAAGATCAAGTTGTCTCAGCGTTCTATAGGTGTAGTAGACGCCACCGACCGGTCGCCCATTTTCCATGCCAGAAAACGACGTCACAGCTCTTTTAATTGCAGATTTTATCGCAGACTGGTCTTCGTTGATGAGAGCTTCAACTAGTTGTCTTCTAATCTCAAGAGCTCTCTGCTCACTAAGTTCTGGTTCATCGATCTCTTCGTCGTCATCGTGGATCACTTGATAGTACTTAGTAGGTGCTGCCGGGAAAAAGACATCAAACAGCTTGTCGAATAGTTTTCGATTCTGGACATCCTTTACCAACGTTGCGCCGAGTGCACATCGGAATACGTGCCTATCCAAAATATCGATCGTACCCACGGACTGCAGTGCATCGATGACCTCGGACTGAGATATCTTGACGTTAGCCTCTCTCAGAGCCTCAACAAAGCCAAGCATCTGCTCGTTCAATCAAAAACCACCCTGCCACTCTCCATAACGTTCTTGACGGAGTCGATATCGGAACGATACTTCAGAAGTATGTTTAAAGTGCTGGCAGTCGCCTCACGACTAAGCGCTCCCACGCCCATCTCGACCAAAGATGCCGCCCAGTCAAGACTCTCAGAGACCGAAGGTTTTTTCTTAAGATCCATTTCTCTGAGTTTCGAGACGTAGTGAGCTATTTGCTCAGCCAATATGCCAGAAACTCCTTTGACTTTTGACTCAATGATCGCCCGCTCTCGATCGATGTCAGGATAGTCCAGATAAAGATAGAGGCAGCGGCGCTTTAGTGCCTCGGATAGGTCTCTAGTGCCGTTGGAAGTAAGGAAGACTAAAGGTATCTGCTTTGACGTAACGGTGCCGAGTTCTGGAATAGATACTTGAAAATCAGAGAGTACCTCAAGCAAAAGGGCCTCGGCCTCAACCTCAAGCCGATCCACCTCATCTATAAGCAAGACGCACTGGCTAGATGTGCGCAGCGCCCTAAGCAACGGACGTTCAAGGAGATATTCTTCAGAGAAGATGTCTTCGCTAAGAACGTTCCACTGCTGTTTTACATGTGCATCTTTGGCCTGAATCCGAAGAAGTTGCTTTCTATAGTTCCATTCGTAAAGCGCCTTAGATTCGTCTAGCCCTTCGTAACACTGGAGCCTTATGAGCTCCATCGCTACCATATGTGCCACGGTTTTAGCCAACTCTGTCTTCCCGGTACCTGCTGGTCCCTCCACCAGGACCGGTTTTTCTAGTATCGCGGCTAGATAGACAACAGTGGCAATCTCCTTACTGGGTAAGTATCCCTGCGACTTTAGTAGCTCTTCAACCTTTGATATCGAGTCAAATCGCAACTTGATTCTTACAA
>JAJYFP010000138.1 GCA_021790855.1 Actinomycetes bacterium | reverse complement strand
GGTCTCTTTTTCTTCAGTGTTTACATCTGAGGTCGATCGCTGGATAGTTAATTTGACACACCTTGGTACTAACTTCTGCTTAGTAGCGGTTGGTAGTTATGGTCGTGCGGAGTTGGCGCCCCAAAGCGATATAGACATTCTTCTGCTTCACGAGACGAAGGTCTCCGCGGGGAAGGTTTCGCAGATGGCTGACTCTATCTGGTACCCTCTTTGGGATAGCGGGATCTCAGTAGATCACTCTGTGCGAAGCCCGACGGAGGTCGTAGATAATCTTCGTTCAGATCACCGGGTCCTACTCGGCCTTCTCGACGCTCGATTTTTATGCGGCTCATACGAGTTGTTTGAAAAGACACAGAGTCTCATATTCAAAGAAGTACGCGCGAAAGTTGAACTCTATAACGCAGATATATTACGATCTGTAGTTGAGAGGCATAGGAGTTTTGGTTCAGTAGCCTTTGATCTCGAGCCGAATCTGAAGGAGTCGGCGGGTGGGACTCGAGATGTTTCAATCTTGAGATCTCTAGTCAAGCTTGGCCTTGGCGGATTTGAAGAAGACATGCCTTATCTTGCTGAAGTCGCGCAACGACAGAGTTTCTTGCGTGAATGGCTCTATAGGGTGAATCCAAAGGCTCAGGACCGTCTGTTGCTCTTGGACCAGGTCGAACTAGCGTCGAAACTTGGAGTCGACGATGTGTCAAAGTTGATCTATCCATACGCAAAAGATGCTCAGCGCGTCTCTGTGTTATTGGAAGAAGCACTGGTACCTCTCGATGAAAAGCACCAGAGTGCCTTGGGTGGAAAGAGTCTGTATCTGCGCGCAAGACCAGATCGATCACGAACGCGTCCCTCTTTAGATGCTGAACCTTGCACTATAACCGTACATGACATAGTCCTAGATGTTGAAGGTCACTTTAAACACGGAGTAGCTCACTCGCTTAGAAGCCTAGAACACCTAAGGGAAGGCTACCGATTAGATGGTTCAAAGAAGTGGTCTGAGAAAGATCGGAATGCCTTCTTAAGCCTTCTGCAAAGAGGCGAACAGCTGCTTGAGATTTGGAACCTTCTAGACGCATCTGGCCTTTGGTGTAGTATTTTGCCAGAGTGGGAAGATATGAGGTTTCTTCGACGACCGAACGCCTTTCACCGTTATAGCGTTGATCGTCATCTAATCGAAACAGTCAAAGTCGCTTCTTCGATGCGAGATCGCGTACATAGAACGGACCTTCTTCTTTTTGCGGCCCTACTGCACGATCTTGGGAAAGCGCGAGTAGGCGACCATTCGGAGATTGGAAGAGAGGTCGTTAGGTCCTTAGCAGACCACCTAGGCTTTTCTGAGGAAGACGCGGAGGTATTAGCGGTTTTAGTCGAGCACCACCTGCTACTGGCTGAGGTTATTACAAGGCGAGATCTTTCAGATCCTACTACAGTTGAAACTGTAGCGGAAAAGATAGGGAACTCCGAGGTTTTAGAGCTTCTCGTAGTGCTTACTGAAGCTGATTCGATAGCCACTGGTGTGGTTCCGTGGAGTAAGTGGAAGACATCTTTGCTATCTGAGCTTGAGTTCAAGGTGAGGCGGTTTTTACACGAAGGCGTCCACCTACCCAGAGAACCAAAACTACCTCCATATGTACTTGAGGAACTTATAACGAAAGCTAACTCAGGATATGCGATCGTAGCCGTTGATGACCATCTCTACGTCGGTGCGCGTGACAAGACAGGTCTTTTCGCAACTGTGGTGGGTTCATTAGCGGTGTCGGGTATCTCGGTAGTTTCCGCGGACGCATTTGAACGTGACGGAGTGGCTGTAGATGCCTTTAGGGTCGGCTCTTGGTCAGGCGGAGAACCAAACTATCAGAGGTTCAAGATGACTTTGAAGAAGGCTCTCAAGGATGAGACTTTTTTGATTGAAAGGATCGAGCGACTCAAACAGTCAACCTCGTACCGAAGTGATTGGAGAGATGGACGAGACTCAGGAGTTCTTAAGTCTCGAGTATCTGTTTTGGACGATCTTTCCGATCTGGCTTCGGTGGTAGAGATCTGGACTGCTGATCGTAGAGGGGTTCTCTTTGAACTCGCTCGAGAGATTTCAATGCGGGGATTCGATATTCGGCATGCGAAGATTCTGACCATGGGCGTCGACGTGGTAGATACCTTTTACATTGTCGATAGGGATGGACAAAAGATCAAAGACGCCATCAAGCTAAAAGAACTCATAGCAGGTCTCTATCAGGTTCTAGCTGCTGACGGTTTTGCCGCGAGGATATAAACACTACTGAGGTCATCGTAACTGCACCTCCAACGACGGCTATGAAGTGAAGAGGAAATCCTAAAAATAATACGTTAGCGGCTCCGGCAGCTACGGGTTCGGCACATGACACGACACTTGCTTCAAAGGGAGGAAGGGTCTTTAGAGAGTTGATAAATAACGTAAAACTAATTGAAGTGCCAGCGATGATAATAAACGTAAGCATTCCGATGACGGCCAAGCTTGGAGCATGTACCGGTGCTGATAAGAACCAAAACGGAGAAAATACTACTCCAGCACTGGTTAGTCCGATGGCAACGATGTAGGCAGAGTCGTAGTCCTTCAGAAGCTTTGTTGGTGCTTTCATGTACAACGCAGCGACACCCGCTGCGATTAGCCCCCAAACGATACCTGAAATAGGGATGGCAAACGCTGAGAAGCTACCGTTAGTTAGGACGGCTAAAGTCCCTGCAAGAGCCAGTAGTAAAGTAGCGGATGACTCCAGAAGGTATCTAGCCGATCTTCTTTTGGTAGTCGCTACACTCCAGGCAAAAAGTATGACGGGTGAGCCGTACTGCAGCAACGTTGCAGAGACTGCATTCCCGTGTGATATAGCCAAGAAGTAGGTTAACTGGACTCCACCTAAAGCTAAGACTCCATAGAGTACGACTCCGACAAGAACCTTTGGCTGTCTGACAATTTTTAGTAGCTCGCTAGTCCCCTTTGTTACTAGTAGGTATAGGAGGAGTAGTCCTCCGCCAAACTCGGTCCTTATGGCTAGTACCCAAAGTGTGGATAGGTGAGAGTTGTGAAAAAGTACCTGAGCAGCAGTTCCAGACAAGCCCCACAACGTGGCTGCTAGTAGAATTTTCAGAATTGATCTATGGCGCAATGAGAGTACGAAGTGCTTGGGCTTTGAATGAATCATGGGTTCTATGCCCGTTGCTTTCTAAATGACTAGAGAACGATAACTTGACGTATCAACTCTACAGCATTAACTGCGTACTCTGAAACTCCTTCTTAGACCTTATCTACATTGACTTTGGAGTGCGACCGTGTATATCGTAAGCAACCGGACACCTTTGCTATGACGGACT
>JAJYFP010000137.1 GCA_021790855.1 Actinomycetes bacterium | reverse complement strand
TCACACCTCCTACCTAGGAGTACGATCGCAACTTGGATACCTAAGCGACTACGCTTGGCTCCTCACCGCCCTTTTGGAGGGATTCTATGCCACTGGCGACCACAGCCTTATTACAAAGTCTAAGACTGTAGCTGACTACGTCGTTGCACACCACTTCGATCGCGAAGAGGGAGGGTTCTTTCTTTCAGATACATCCTCTACGCTCATCGCAAATCCAAAGGAGATCTTTGACGGTGCAACACCTTCTCCAAACGCGGTTATCACGAGAGCTCTACTTCGCCTTGGAGTTGCTCTTGACAACGAAGAGATTTTACAGGTAGTCGATAAGACGGTCTCGTGGGGGCTTGGAGTCGCTTCAGCGTCACCTTCAGGAACCGCAGCCTTCTCACTAGCGATATACGAGCACGGCGGAGGTTTAAATGAACTTGTCGTAGGAGATCAAGCCCCAACTGAGTTGATAGAGTTCTCTAAAACTCGATACCTTCCAAATACACTGTTGTGCGTAGGACCCTTTGGGGATGGGCCTATCTATGAGGGTAGAGATCCGCGCTACGCTTATCTATGTGAAGGGTATAGCTGCAAGACCCCGACGAGAGACGTAAGCGAGCTAGAGAGGATGTTGGGTTGACGGCGACTGACGCTCCCAAACAACTAGACAAGAAAGGTCGTTCACTAAAGTACACATGGATAGGGCGAATCGGAGAGGAGCACCTCCTCGTAGAGCTTGACACATTAAGGGTAGTTCGTACTTTGGTGGAGCGATCCACATTTGACGAACAGAGGTTGCAGGTAGGATCGGTGCTTGAGCTTGTAGACGTGAAACACGACTTCATATCAGATCAAGCACGTCCAGAACTGCTCTTAGCTAGCGACTTCTTTTTTGCCCCGAATACTCTTTCCAAAAGACGTCTTATCAAAACCTTAAAACAGCTATCGATCTCATCGGTTGAGCCGTCTCCATGGAGGCATGGACTGTCGACCTCCTATTCGCTCTTCGACGGCTCTACACCGTCGGTGTGTGTAGTTGAGTTGAAGAAAAAAGTCGCTTTGTTTAAAAACGGTAGAGATGGTGAAAACCACGTCGGATTTAACTGGAACGGAATCTTTCAAAGTTTCCCATTTTCTAAGGCTTTAGATGCGACTCTGAAGTTGGAGCTTACAGATCGAGCCACAAACAAAAAGACAATCAAGCGCACCTTGGGTTTCTACCCCCGTTATGTAGTTATCGCATACTCACTTCCGCACGACGGTTACTGCAAAAAGCTCGCCGTAGCTCTGTTTTAAACTCTCTGGACATACAAAGCTCCAGAACAGATGGGATCACCAAGCTCTTCCGACGCACGAAACCAGGGAAACAACGAGGTGGCCGAGGTGTACAGATCAGACAAGTAAACGAGTCCTAAAACTCTAGAACACTTCGTCCCTACCTTTGGAGAGCCAAGGTTTTAGCACGACACCTAGCCCAACTTGCGGGTCCAAAACCCAATTTCAATACCTGATCAGCCTCATTTGGGGCATTAGAGGTTGAATTGATTTATCAAAGTGCTGGTAGTTGCGGTGAGAGTCGGATAGATAGTGGAGGTAGTACCCTAGGAGTCTGCGATTAAGACCCACCCTTTAAAGTCAGTGCTTACCAGAAGTACGGCGATGTTAGCACTGACTTTAAAGGGTGGGTCTAAGATACAGGCATCGGATGGTGCTAATTCAATACACCTAAACTCTACTATGGACTAAGCTCGTGACGCTTAGGCTTCGATGTGAGGGGTAGAGATCTCAACTTCAAAGGTGGACTCAGTGCAAGCATCTAGACTAAAGTAGAGTCAAAAGCTCCGCAGGCACACAGAGTACTGCAGAGAATTGGGGGATGATGTCAAAGGTTCCTTACTGGTTCGGCTCCCTACCGTCGTATGGAGACGCACCTGAAGATATTCGAACAACCATAGAGACGGTAAGGGAGAAGTCGGGGTTTATACCTAACGTCTTTACGCTACTTGCAGATAAGCCAGAGGAGTTCAGGGCCTTCTTCGCTTACCACGACGCGTTACTAAGTGCAGAAGGCACGCTATCGAAGGCAGAGAAGGAGATGATCATCGTCTCGACATCTGCTGCAAACAGCTGCATCTACTGCGTCGTCGCCCATGGCGCAATCTTGAGAGTCCGATCAAAAAACCCCATTATCTCCGATCAACTCGCCGTCGACTTCGAAATGGCCGATATTAGTGAGAGAGAAAGGGTGATGTTGCACTTTGCCCACAAAGTCTCTCTCCATGCGCAAGAGATCTCTGCAGAAGACTTCGAACCGCTCTATGACCATGGATTTACAGATGATGATATCTGGACGATCGGATCTCTTGCCGCATTCTTTGCACTCTCTAACCGACTGGCAGGAATGAGTAGGCTAAAGCCAAACCGAGAGTTCTACAGCCTCGGTCGTAGTATTCCGGAGTCCTAACGAAGAGACCTCGGCGTGTGAGAAGACCCTAACCTCTTAGAGCTTCTTCCCTTTATAACCCTGTATCCACCCACGACCACAGCTGCTACTGCAGCGATCTCAATAACGTTAAAGGCTAATGATGCGAAAGAGAGCACTATCGAACCTACAAAAAGAACCACGACTACTGCCGCTCCGGCTAACAGTAACTTTTTCATAACATACCTGCTACTTTCCTGGAAGGTACTTCCCTATATAACCATCGCTACCGAAAAAACGCCTCTCGGAGTACTTACGGACGAAAGAGACAAGACCAGCTCCAATTATTACAGCCAAGACTAACGATACCAACCGCTTCTCCTTCTAGGACGCCTGCGACCTCTGATCATCCAAAAAAACCCAGCCATTATAAAAAATGGTGCGAATCCTTGGGCAAAAGGCAAGATGGTAACGAGCACCATGAGAAGAAACGGGAACAACACCGCTGCCGCAGCGACGGTTAGCATCGGATACGCCGACACTAAGGGCCTCTGAACTGGTTGGCACGTCCTCGCTGACGCTGGCGCTTGCATCTTGTACCTTGGATTACCGATACGTTCAATTAGATCCGGTCCATTTGGAAGGTCACTTACCAATGACAAAAGGTCTCTATACGTTAAAGCTTGATACGTCTGCTCAAGCCTATCTTCAAGGTCAGATACGCTGAGACGCCCATCTTGGTAGGCACTTCTAAGTTCCGCTTCCACCTGAGTTCTATCGTCATGGGAAGCACGGTAGCTCATCCACTCGTTAGTCATAAGATCACTATAGCGAATCTAAAAAAACTAATTCATGAGAGTTGCTCAGATCCACAGAGAAATATATAGGCAACTACTTGACGCCTTAGTAAAGAAAGAGCGTTACTGGCATGATTCATTAGGGTTTTTTACAACTTTGCTCAACAGTTGTACCGATTCATCCCTT
>JAJYFP010000136.1 GCA_021790855.1 Actinomycetes bacterium | reverse complement strand
GCTCAACGCCGCCAAAGCTATAGCCATAAAGATCGCAAAGCACACAAAGTCAGTAGGTATCCAGGCTGTAGAGTTTTTCCTTACGACCGAAGACGACCTACTTGTCAATGAGTTAGCACCAAGGGTACACAATAGCGCACACCTAAGCGTCGAGGCTTGTGTCACGTCACAGTTCGAGAACCACCTTAGAGCTATCTTGGATCTGCCCATAGGCTCCACGTCGCTACTGTCCCATGCTGTGATGGTAAATCTTTTAGGACCAAGCGAAGACAAAAAGTGGAGAATAGATCGAGACTCCCTACTCGCAGATCCAATCGTAAAGGCACACCTTTACGGAAAGACTATAAAACCTAAGCGCAAGGTTGGGCACGTGACCGCGTTGGACTCTAACGCCGAACAAGCTCGAAAGGCCGCGTGGGGGGCCGTTCAAAATGCATTCGTCGAGGTAGAACGATGAGCCCGCCCAAAGTTGCAGTAGTCATGGGGTCCGACTCCGACTTCGAGATCATGAACACCAGCCTTGACACCTTAAAACACTTTGAGGTTCCCGCTCTTGCTCAAGTGCTCTCAGCTCATAGAACGCCACATGACATGTTAACGTTCGCTACCAATGCACACGAGAGCGGACTTCAAGTCATCATCGCTGGAGCAGGTGGAGCAGCCCACCTTCCAGGAATGATAGCCTCAGCAACAACGCTACCTGTAATAGGAGTGCCGATAAAGGGACGCTCCTTAGAGGGAATAGACTCTCTCTTGTCTATAGTCCAGATGCCATCAGGTGTGCCTGTCGCCACTGTAGGAGTCAACAACGCCGTCAACGCCGCCTTATTGGCACTCCGCATTCTGTCTCTATCCGATGAAGACCTAGCGGCGAAGTTGAAACTTTACCAGATTGAGTTAGCGGAGATGTCACGCGCCAAGACTCTCCCGAACGTCTAAGTGCTAGATCCTAGAACGCTCTACTACCAAGGTAAGCAACGCAACCGTTAAAAGACGAAGCGAGGGGCTTTCACCCCTCGCTAAGTGATGTCGAGTCGTGGTATCGAGATGTATATGTAAACTCATACCTGGTAGGTAAGATACGGTTCAGATATCAGTGCCTACATATAACTATCGGATCAGGCTATGAAATCGTTACAAAGAACTTCAAAAAATCTTTTTAATCATAAAACCACTCGCAAGACTTTCATTAATCGCCTTACTCGTCACACCTACACCTAACTACTGGCATCAGAGACAGAGATTGACCACTTAGGTTAGTTTCGGTGAAATTACCACTGAGCAACAGGAGTCTTTGCACCTAATCTTTCGGAGACTTTGGCTCTTTCGGAGACTTTGGTGGAACTACCTTTATCGCTTTTGGCTCTTTCGGAGACTTTGGTGGAACTACCTTTATCGCTTTTGGCTCTTTCGGAGACTTTGGTGGAACTACCTTTGCTACCGTGGTAGGCGAAGAAGCAGCAGCTGGTATCGGTACTGGGACCGAAGTACTTGTCGTAGCAGCCGTCGTCGTCGGTACAGCACTATAAAGGGTCGTCGTCGATCCAACCGATGAAGTTGAACCTGTGCTATAACTTGACGTAGTGGATCCTGTGATCGGAAGAGTACTAGGAACCTGAACTGAAATAGACCTAGATCTATGAAGATACTCCCAGTTCAGACGATCCAAAGTTCTTCGAGCTTCGACCCGAGTTCCCACACCTGCTCGCTGAATCACCTCTGAGTTAGAGGGATGAGAACGTACTTTGGGTGTAAAAAAATTTAACTTCATCGAGGTCGCAACTGAAGTGCCTACAAAGAGAGCTAAGAATAACACCGAACCTGTTTTAATTAGATCAAGAGACGGACTAGTAGTAGAAGACTTTCTGATCCATGAGTGTACCTTCGAGTTCAGGGGGAGTGAGGAGCGCTGAACCGACGAAGAGGGTCTAGACTCCAAATTTGATGTCTCAAGCGATGGAGACTCGTAAGTGGTACTAACTCGGTCATCACTCACGAGCGTCATCTCGCAATAAAGAAGTCATTCGCCGTACTATGAGGTCCATTAGAGGTTACCACCTCGAACCGGTCGCTTTTGGAGTTCTTGAGAGGAGATCTCGTTCTCGGTCAGATGCTCCGCCAGTTTCGCTAATGCTCTATGATTTACAACCCTAAGAGTGTTTTCAGAGGTACCGCTCAGTTGGGCTATCTCCGAAAAACTCAGATCTTCAAAACACCTTAGCGCTACAACACTTCGTTGCCTTTTTGGCAGAACTTCAAGTAGGAGTCGCACATGTTCTAGATCCTCCTGGGAAGAGATAGCCTCTTCTGGAGTAGGCTCAGAACTCGGTAACTCTACGATGGCGTCGGCTCCTTCGCCAAACTTCGCACTCTTTCTCCAGATATCGATAGCCCGTCGCCTGCAGATAGAGAGAACAAAAGACTCAAAGTCGCGCCTCGAACCAGAAAATCTGTACATGGACTTAGAGACACTGATCCAGGTCTCTGATGCAATATCGTCAAACTCATTACTATCCAAACGAATCGCATAGCTCTTGATCGTAGGGGCAAACATCTTCCAAAGAAGACTTATAGCGACCGGGTCTCCTGTCAGAGCCTTTGGAAAACACGATTCAAACAACACATCTTGATCTGACGAAGTCATCCCCATCACCTCACACACGACTATCTCTACTCTAACCCATTTTTGGGATGTGCGTTACGAAAACACATCTAAGTGTGACCATCTGGCCACTTTTGGTAGGAAAAATAAAGGTTTCTTATGAAAATAAGTACTTAGGAAGACACTTCGACTACAACATTTAGAACTGCTGTGATGCTTGGCCTACACTAGGTTCAGCGCGGCCGCAGCTAAGAAAGGCGAGTTCGTCGACCTCTCCGTAACGATAATCCGCCGCCTCAAATGTTGATCGGTTCTCTAACTTCGATGACGACCTACGATAGTTTGAAGGTAGTTGCCTTGGCGTGTAGTGCTATGGATTTGACTGGTAGATAGAAGATCCGACCGGCGCCCCTGAGTAACCGTTGTACGATGAGCCTACTGCCGGTTGTTGCCAAGACTTCTCACCTAGAGACGCGTTTTGAACAACTACACCCCCTACTAGGATTAGGACGACCATCGCAACAAAGAAAAGAAAAATAGTCATTGACCGACTGAACTTATTTTTTTCTTGCATCTGAGCCGAGTTATCCGTCATCACCAAGTACTTCTCATCTCCGGGACCCTAAAAGCCTGACAATTCCATACCTCTAAACTATACCAGTCAAACTCTAAGTGTCCAAACTTACCTTTTACGCTAAAGCACATATAACAACGTACTGACTAGATTGTATGTGTTCGAGCTGTCCGGGTAGTCGCAGAGTTATCTCTGAGGAAGGTCGGGGCTCCACAGGGCAGGA
>JAJYFP010000135.1 GCA_021790855.1 Actinomycetes bacterium | reverse complement strand
CCGCTACGATGAGTTTATAGATGAAGACAGGTTTATCTTGCCCAATTCGGTGTGCCCTGTCCGTCGCTTGATCTTCTGCGGCAGGATTCCACCAAGGGTCGTAGTGAATAACAGTATCGGCTGCGGTAAGGGTTAGTCCAACACCACCAGCCTTCAGGCTGATTAAAAAGACCGGTACCTCTAGAGCTTGGAACCTCTTTACAGGAGTCACGCGGTCTTTAGTATCACCTTTTAACTCTACGTATTCAATTCCGTTTTGTTGAAATGAGGCGGCTATTATCTCTAGCATCTCTGTGAACTGGGAGAATATGAGAATTCTTCTTCCCTCTGATAGAAGTTCGGGAACCATCTCTAAAAGAGCAGCGTGTTTTGCGGATTGCGTGACCTTCTTCGCGACGCTAACTTTCAAAAGTCTTGGGTCGCAGCAGACCTGCCTAAGTTTCAATAAGGCGTCTAGGACTATGATTTGACTTCGTTCAAGTCCGCGCTTTGCAACCTCCTCTCGAATTTTTTTGTCCATCGTGGCACGCACGGACTCATAAAGATCTCTTTGTACTCCTTCGATCTCGATTGGACGTAGTACTACGGTTTTTGGTGGCAGTTCTTTTGCCACATCAGACTTAGTTCTTCGAAGGATGAAGGGCCGAAGTCTCTTTGATAAGGTACTAAGGCGGTCGTGATCTTTGTGAATCTCAATTGGAGTCCCCCATACCTCTTTGAAGAAACTTTTGTCGCCCAAGAAACCTGGCAAGAGGAAGTCGAATTGAGACCATAACTCTAAGAGGTGATTCTCAATCGGTGTTCCGGTAAGTGATAGACGGTAACTACTGTCAAGTTGGCGGATCGCGGAAGCTGACTTCGATGCTATGTTTTTCACGTACTGCGCCTCGTCTAAGATTACAGTGTGGAATGGTATTGATCGTATCTTTTCGATATCGCGCCAGATTAGCGGATATGTCGTTAAGATGAGATCATAGTTGGGTATTTCGAGGTGGCGGTTGTGCCTCTCTGGGCCGTGCAAAGTCAGTACCGAGAGGGTTGGGGTGAACTTTTCGGCTTCAGTCTCCCAGGTGTGAATTAGGGATGTTGGAAGTACGACCAAGACCGGGTTCGTGAGTCTACCTGCCTCTTTTTCAATTAGTACATGAGTTAGTGCTTGTAACGTTTTGCCAAGCCCCATATCATCGGCAAGAATACCACCTAAACTATTTTCCCTTAAAAACTGCATCCAGGACACCCCCTCGGCTTGATAGGAGCGCAGCTCGGCCTTGAGAGACGCAGGCGTTGTTATCGGCTTGATACCTAGTGACGGGATTTGGGAGTTGCTAAGTGCAAGAACACTTTCGAGGCCCTTTTCGTCGAGGTTGAAGTGAGAGGCTAGCTCCCTTGCTCTTGTTGCATCGTAGCGTGATAGACGCAAAGGGCTACTCCCTTTTTTCGAAAAGAGATCTATCAGCGTTGCGACGATTGGCTTTAGTCTCGTAGCCTCTATGTGGATTCGAGCAGAGTCCTTTGGCATAAGTAGGACTGTTTCGTTATCGTCTATCTTTGCCAGCCCATTTGGACTGAGCCATCTACTGTCACGTGAAAATAGGTCGACAAGAAGTTGTTTTAGGTCGAGCCGCTCACTTGCTACCTTGATGCCTAGGTCGACATCAAGCCAACCATCTTCGTTAGGGGTTAGGTCGAGGTACCACTCAGAGACTGAAGCCCGGTAGTGTCTAAAGCTGGGATCGAATGTTATACTCCAACCGGCAGCTTCTAACTTTGGAAGCTGCTCGTGTATGAAGCTTTCCCAACCTTCCTCATCGCCGAGTCCCATGAGGAGGTTCTCCGTGTTAAAACCCTCTATCTCAAGAAGGTTTAGATCAAGGTAGTCCAATCCAGTTAGATCAATAGCCTTTAATAGGTCACGCTCTCGTTGCTTATCGCGCTGTACTCGTACGGGTTCTTCGGTTTCTCCGCTAGCGATTTCGTAGCTGTCGTCTATCTCAAAGGTAGAGTCTTGGTATCGAAACTGGAAGTGCGCGTAGTCGATTCTTTGATCATATGTCTCCTGAGACCAAGGAGATCCGAACCTTATACGAGCCGTTGAGGTTGCAAAAGTGACAATTGGCTCTAACGGAGCGTCAACCTGTCGCATATGTTCGAGAGGCTCTTCTAGAGGAAGAGCAAGTTGTGTCTCATGGTTAGCCAGAAGCTGTCTCAGTTCCTTCGCTTCAACCGCATTGAGGGGAGGTGCGTTTAGTACTTTGATCATGAGTCTCGTATCTTCGAGGCTTTTTATGGGTCCTATGAGATGTTCGACGCTGTCGATGCCAAATAGGGAGTCTCCTATGGAGAATGTCTGCAACCATCTCTGGTCCCGTTGTAGTTGCGGTGACTGCTCTCCAGACCTTTGGATACTCCACCTAAGTGTAGCTGGAAGCTCTGGAACATAAGATAAGGGTACTTCAAATGTGTCAAAGTAGAGTCTGTTTGCTTCGCTCAGAGTTTGAAGAACTTCATGGCAAAAAGTTGGCCCGAGTGGGATAAGTGAGCTATGTAGTGAGTTAGATGGTGAGTCCATCAAGAGTAGCTTTAATGCGTGTTGATCGTGAAGAGTCACAAATGCGGGAGGATTTCGTAACCCGTTTTGGTAGTTGCGCCATTCATCTAACGCTCCTACGAGCGAACCATCTTTACGCACTCGAGACTTTAGAGGCCGAAGGGCGGGACCTTTCCAGTGCTCAGCCAACGCTAACTTCCATACCAAGACGTATGGACTCGTCCTGACAGTACTCTCCTCTTTGAGATTTAGCGCATCTGCCAACCCATCTAGAAAATCTTTTGCCCTTGATCTAATGGAGTCATTTCGGTTATCTGAACGGAGCTTTATTGCGATAAGCGCAACGGCGGCCGCGTGCTTACAGTAGAACGCTACCGGACACGAGCATCTCGAAGATAGATGGCCACTTTGAAAGTCAAGCGTAACGGAGTAGGGTCTTGCTGCCGTGCCTTTGACGGAGGCGGTAATGAGAGTAGTGTCTATTGTGAGAGCTGATATGTAAGTTAGATAAGACTGAGCTTTTTTAATCTCGTGTCCACCGAAGTACTGGTATATATCTACAAAGGTGACGTCGTATGCGTCCACGGGGCTCCTAAAGTAGCTTTGAATTTGGAGTTTAGCTTCTTGTTCCTCTGTTGGAGCCGCTAAGTTGGATTCGTTCTCCGTGCTCCCTGGTAAAACGCCACTTAGACATCAATTTAGGGTAACGCTCTAATTGATCAAACGGGAGCGCAAACCCCGTCTGTAAGGGCGAGGTCGAGCGACCTCAATTGGCGCTCTGGGTTAATACTGTAAGAGCCTCAGTCGATAATATAAGTATGAGTATTCGTGAGCGCCTATACCCAAGGGATGAG
>JAJYFP010000011.1 GCA_021790855.1 Actinomycetes bacterium | reverse complement strand
ACGTCGGCAAGCATCTAAAATGTGAGATAAGTAAAACTGCATGTCAGATGATAAAAGCTGAGACCGAATACAACATCTTTTCAGACACCTTCCAGACAAGGAGCTACTGTGCCCCCACTAATTCTTTCAACTTACGAGCTGGGCCATCAGCCACATTTGGCTGCTCTCGTCGCTGGTGTCCTTAGAGACGGACACGTCGACTATGAGGTATTGGACTTAAGTGTTGATCCAGACCTTAAAGCGTTCAACAGATATATCCTGGAAAATGATCTAAGACAACCTCGGATCTTCATAGACACGGCAGTATTCACCGTCGGTATGTTGACATCGGCTATGCTCTTCAGAGATATCCTGGTCCACTTGGAAAAACATCTAGGCGAAGTAAAAACACTCATAATCTACGGCCTCTATGCCCATGAGGTAGCAGTTGAAGCCTCAAAGATCAGCTATGGCAATCTAATAGTCCGGGCCACTCCAACGATGAAAGAGATTGCAGAAGACTTGGGAGTGCAAAACGTTACCACTACAAAGAAGTACTCGCCAGCTAGAGAAAAACTCCCTCCCCTAACAAGATATAAGACCGTTATCACCAAAGGCGTGGAAAAAGTCACCGGTTATAGCGAGACATCGACTGGATGTCGGCATCGCTGCCTCCACTGTCCACTGCCAATCTACTTCAACGGCAGAGTCGCAGTCAATCCTATTGAGGAGATTCTTAGTGACATTGAAACTCAAGTACTCCAAGGCGCAACTCACATAACCCTTGGTGATCCTGACTTCTTCAACGCTCCAATTCACGCTATGAAGGTGGCCAGGGCCATAAAAACTCGATTCAGCGACCTAAGTTTTGACTGTACTATAAAAATAGAACATCTACTGAAACATCGTGCCTATCTATCAGAGTTGGGTGAGACCGGCTGCAGCTACATAACGTCTGCCGTAGAGTCGCTCTCCGATGAGATCCTCATCAACCTCGCTAAGGGTCACAAAAGCTCTGACGTTGATATAGCCCTGGAGATGGTCGATAACGCTGGCATCGACTTTCATCCATCTTTCGTTCCATTTACTCCTTGGACGACCCTTGAAGACTTTGAGGAAATCTTGATATTTGCATATCGAAACTCCATGGAGCGCACACTTGAACCTGTACAGTTAGCCATTAAACTTCTTGTGCCTTCTAACTCGCTGCTTTTAGAGAGTCCTGAGTTCTTGAAGTTCAAAACTTCTTATGACATTGAGACCTTTAGTTACCTCTGGACATATCGTGACCATCGAGTTGATAAGCTTCAAAAGGCGGTTGAAGCAGAAGTTGCGAAGGGGCAACTCTATGGAGACCCATTCGAAGACACCTTTTTTGCAATCTGGTCTATCACAGAGGAATACCTCGGAAGGTCCATAACTGTTCCAGAACGCAACCAGCGACGCGCCCAGTCAGTAAAGTCATCTGAAGCATGGTTTTGCTGTGCGGAACCTACCTCATCTCAGAGACTCATAGGACAATGAGCCTATCTCCAAGCGACACTATATCCTCGAGACAAACGAATCGTCTGACTCCGTCGCAACGAGCCGCCATCGAGGACGTCAATCCAACGATGGCTATTATCGCGCCCGCCGGCTCTGGAAAGACCACAGTGCTCACTCAAAGAGTTGCAAAACGAATAGAGCGCAAAGAGACACCTCCCAACAAAGTGCTTGCACTTTCTTTCACGCGAGCCGCAGCATATCAAATCGGTGAAAGGGTCACCCAACTAATAGATACCACTCCTATTACCGTGGGAACCTTTCACTCAGCAGCACTTTCAACCCTTAAACGTTTCGCTGAGTTCACTCAGCAAAGGCTCCCAGCGATCCTACCAGATCCGAAAAAAATTCTGAGTGAGATCCTTGGACAAGGTTCGCCCTCTCTAAAACAAGCACTGCGTTACGGAGCTACGGCCAATCAAAAAGCTATCCTGACCAGAAGTTCGACTGAGATATCTTGGGCAAAGAGCTGCTATTTTGATCCTTCCACCTACGGCGATGTCGCCCCATCTCTACGACAGGTTACCCAAGTACAGGCGGAAGCTATCTCTCAACTCTATCGGGACTACGAAATCTACAAACGCCGTCATGGACTTTTGGACGTCGACGACCTTGTACCGCAGGCCAGTATGAGAGTATGTCAAAACGAGGACTTCGCGAAGATTGAGAGATTTCTATTTCGGCATTTTTACGTGGACGAATTTCAAGACGCCAATCGGTCTCAAATAGAACTTCTGCTCGCCTATCTAGGAGATGACAACAGAGATATCTGCGTCGTAGGAGATCCAAGTCAGTCGATTTACGGATGGAACGGTGCTATGGAGTCAAATATGTCCGATTTCATTGACACGTTCCCCGAGGCTCAGATAGTAATACTCTCGGAAAACTTCCGATGTGTACCGGAGATAGTAGATGTCTCGTCAAAGATCATGCCCATATTGGCAGACGAACGTGTTCGTTACCAAGTAAGGCCGGTAAGAGGTACTGTTCCAGGTGCTGGAGTCTGTTTTCACCAACTGAAAGATGACACAGATGAGGCCCTCCTATGTGCTCGAGTTATCAACTCCTTACACGAGCAACGCGTCTCTTACAACGCAATGGCTGTACTTGCTCGCACCAACGTACAGCTCAAAGTAGTTGATGAGATATTCAGATCACTGCGAATCCCCACCAAGAGTCCGGGAAATGCCAACGGACTTTTCAGCAAGTACCTCAAGGCGATGACGAAAGACTGGAGCAGCGAGGAACTACAACGACGTATCGCAACTTTACTGGCACTCATAACCGAATCTCAAGGTTTTCACTCCGGTCAGTGGAATCATCCTCCCAAGGGTCTACTTGAGACGATACTACAGCTAAGACGTATTCAGCCCGAGATAAACGTCTCCGATACCATCGAAGTCATTGACAAAGTGGGGGACTCCATTAGCGGGAATGATGCTGTCACTTTAACTACTTTTCACGGTGCAAAAGGGTTGGAGTGGTACCACGTCCAGCTAATCGGCGTTGGGCGTAACAAAGTTCCCAGCCCTCAGACACGGCGAAATGAAGAACTCTTGGAAGAGCAGAGGCTGCTCTATGTGGCCATGACCCGCGCAAGCGACTCTCTTCACATATCCTACACAACCCAAGGTGTGCCAGGGGAAACTCCTCCATGGTCAAGCTTTTTCGACCTACTCGAAAATCCTCCAAAAGATGGACTTTTCAATGCAACTTCATCTATCGCTCCACAAAAGTCCCAACCTCCAAGAGAGTCAGATCCCTTTGGGGCAAGCGAACGAATCTATTTAGAAACGCTGTCAAAGATCAAGTCATTTAGAGCGCAAGCGGCTAAGCGCCGAGGTCTGCTACCGGAGCAGCTGATTAGCAACTCTGCAATTAGACAACTTACAAGAAACTTCCTCTGCGGCTCTCAAACTTTAATAGAGGACCTCTCTCGCTCCTGTCATCTTTCAGATGCTACTATGAGTGAACTCTTGGATTTTCTCGCAAACTTAGACACACACAGCGAAAACGCATAGAAACTCTCCGGATCATTTAACTAGATATCCTTGCTTTTAACCTTGTTGACTTTGAAAGCCAACTTGGGACACAGTTTCACCGCTCGGTACGCAAGCTCTAAATCTTGTTCGTCAACCTTTCGAGTTTTTATCATCGGATATCCCCAGTCGTCAAAGCTCAAATTCGACGGAAGGAGTTCGACACAGTATCCATACCCATCACATACAGTCGGATCAATCACCAACAGATATTCAGGTCGTCGGAGCTTTCTTCGAGGAGTTTTAGGTTCCATTTAAATTAGGACCTCCATGGAAACTTCCGTGTAATCCCTCAAACTGATGAAGATACGGAAGCTGACAAGTGCCACTTTGATGCGCTCTAGTTTCCTCTGGAACAGTCTCACTAAAGGATTCCATGAGATCACACACGCTGTCTGGAAGGCTACAACCCCCACGTCCACGAATCTGCGAAGTCCATCGAAGCACTTTTTCGATATCGCCACTTTTTCCTACTACAAGTCGCTCAAACTCATCAGCCACTTGAGGCAGTCCATGTTTGCAAGGTCCACATTGGAGGGCACTTTGCTGGCTCAGCCATCTACTGACGAAGGCAACCTCACCACCAAGGCAGCTTTGTCTATCAACCTCGACCAACAGTCCCCCTCCAAAACCGATCCCTTGATCCTTCTTGGGAACAGATATGGGAGTTCGCATCCTCTGATCATCACCGCGAAACCATCTACCAAAGTATCCGCCGACGAGATAGATCGAAGACTCGTTCAAAGGTGCTCTCAGCACGTCGAAAATATCAGAGACACTTTGGGATGAATCCACTTCGACAATATAACTCTCGCCTGTCTTTAGATGCACGGTTCCTAGGTAGGGAAGAGAGGCGCTTTTATCGCCGGTTCCATCTCTTCGTTCTATCCGATTCGCCTGCGACAGTCTTGCATACGTCTCAGCGTTGGAAAGCAACGTGGGTCGACCCCTGACACCTGATACAGAGACTCTGGGAGGCTGCATCCTTGGCACAGGTTTGCTCTCACCATTTACCGCCGCAACCACAGAGGTCTCCTGTCCCGAGACGAGCGCGGGTGGTGTAAGTACGACCTCAATCTTTACGCCGACAACTTTAGAAAAACGCTTGACCGACTCCATGAGACCAGATGATCTCTCGGTATCGTCATGCGTGACAAGATAGACACAGGTGCCACGAAGCGCTCGAGCACAAAGTACTGCCCCTTCGAGTACAAGATCCAAGTAGTAGGTAAGAAGAAAGCGATCTTTAAACGATAGTGGTTCTGATTCCGTGGCATTGATCACTACGGCGGGCCGAATCAATCTAGATGAACTTTCAGCAACCGCCTGCAGCTTAAGCGCAAAGGGAAATCCTGCTCCACCTCTTCCTTTGAGGTCCCACCTTTGAGCTAAAGCAACCACCTCCGAGAGAGGATCCCTAACCCCGAGGAGACGAGGGAACGCAGCTAGTTCTCCCAGTTGGGGGCCAGCCCCATGGATAAAGGGTTGAGGTCGCCTGGAAAAAGGAAGATAGCCACAGCTAGAGTCTTCTCTGTTTATCAGTACCAGTGGGAACTTCAACGTCTTTTCATGCTCGAAGAACTCTGTTCTCACCTTTAGCACTCTCAATCTCTACAAGAACTCCGTCGCAACAGTGCATAGCGTTCATCCTCCCAGTCCTCCACCACTAGAAGAAGTAATCGACACGCTGTGAGAGGGGGTTGAGGCGGATATGAACCGCTTCGACCAACCCGCTTTTGCAGGACCAGACAAAGCCCAAAGCACCAACAAGAAAGGGGTGAGCAACGTCAAAGTGTAGGCGGCCAAACGAAACGCGAGTGGCTTAGCATTCAAGTCTAGGATTCGGACCCAAACGCTCATAACCACCGCCACCAGACATACTCCATATATTGCGAGCGCAAAACCGTAGCGCGAGTCACTGCCGGTTCCCAATCCATGAACCACTGCAAGCAACCAGATCGGATAAGACGAAAAGTGGATCAGTTTCCACGTCTTTTGCCTGAGGCGATCTCTAAGGAGCGAGGTTACCAGGACTGCTAATATGAGATCAAAAGCAGTTACTCCCAGACCCAGATACAAGGGCCTATATGCGCGACCAAAAGGATCAAAGATAGTGGTCCACCCCAACTTGGTAAAGGGGTCAACGACAGCTGTAAAGATATGCACCGCTAAAAGCACCAGTGCGAACAGCGCAACTGAGCGATGGAGCTCTGCAAAATAAACCCGCGGGACCTTCCTCAGTTTTACCTTCTGAGCAGACAAAATTCCCAGAACAACCGTTATCGTGAGAAGAAGTAAGGCAATAAAACCTGACGAGCGAGTGACGTACCACATAATCTGAGTACCGAGGACAGAAAGTATCAAACTTCCAACACCTCACTTCCAAAGTCACCCACAAAAGTTACCGAATCGCCCACAACAAGTCGAGCATGATAGGCCAAGTTGTCTATAGCTTCGTTGGCCAACTGGCCATCTATAAGTGACATCAAAGACAAAACGTTGCACATGCCGGTACTTCGGCCTACAACGGTTGCCACGTCAGCTCCGTGAGAACTTGGACGAAGTGTCCTTGGATCAAAGATGTGACTAGCTATCTCACCCTGACAGTATCGTACCTGCCTAGAGAGTTTTGTCGAGGTAGCTATACCGCCTCGACTTAGGTATACCAGCTGGTCACCTTCTTGATACACGCTCCTGCCATCTTTTGGAATAGCTATTGGGAAGTAAGTACGTCCAGAGAGCGAAGACACAAAGATGTCGCCCCCAAGACCCACTAATACATCTGCTTCAAACTCCATAGAGAGTTCATGCGCACATCTTTCTGCCCAGTACGCTTTGCCGAGTGAGTGCAGATCAATGAGTGTACCTCGACCGAGCCTAACCACATGCGAGGCCCCACTCAGCTCAACCAATCCTCTTGCGTCGCTGGAACTACAGCCATCTAACCTATACTCGTCGGCTAAGATTCCACCCAACGCTATGTCGACAAGTCCACTCGTAATCTGTCGAGCTTCCTCGGCTTTTGACAAGAGCCACCACAATACATCAGAGACTTCATACTCTCCATCGCACCTTCGGGCCAACGTCAAGTCGTATAGCTTTCTAACCTCCGAGTCTGGACGGTAACACGATGCCACCTCGTCAAGTGTCATTACCTTCGCATCAAGCGAACTTCGCATAAGATCTAGATCGACTCCCTGAGTGCAAGCCAAGTCCACATAGGTACCAAGAGCCTCGAACCTTAGAGACTGCAGCCTTACTTCATCCATAACTCACGCCAACCTGTCACGCTGAGTCAAATCATCCTCCATCACAGTGTGCCGACCAAAGTTGAGAATTGATCTATAACTAACTAAGTTTTCGGTACAGACGCTACAAATTTGAACAAAACCTAAGATAATCAGCGCATTGACCCTTTCCGGGCCATAATGTCACGCTAGTCGGAGCTTGTTTTGTCGCTACATTAGTTGAATTCAACGACTAACGGAGCGTGATCAGAGGGTTTTCCCGCCCTGGATGTCTTTCGCGCATTTCGATCGACATACGCGCGAATAACCCTTTTCGACAGGTTTGGAGAAAGCAACGCCAAATCTATCCTCATACCTTCGCCTTTGTGAAACGCACCGTTACGGTAGTCCCACCAGGAAAACTCCTTCTTGTGGGGATTGAGTGCTCGATGAATGTCGATCAGTCCTAGATCCATGATCTCAGACAGAAGTTTTCTTTCCTCTTGAGACACATGTGTGGAGCCTTCTAGTGCTGCTGGATCCCAAACATCTTCATCTCCAGGAGCGATATTGAAATCGCCCGCCACGATTATGTCAGAGTATCTCGCCGATTCGAGGGCCAAGAGCTCCTTGAGATTCTTCAACCACATCAGCTTATAGAGATAGTGCGGGTCAGATAGAGATCTCCCGTTGGGCACATAGACGCTATGCACCCGAATATCCCCGATAGT
Source organism: Actinomycetes bacterium (assembly GCA_021790855.1). The sequence goes on along the minus strand of JAJYFP010000011.1, from coordinate 5,361 downwards.
TCCTGAGATGTGGCGTGCTTCCTTATGGAGTTCAAACTCCTCAGTAATGGCTCCTTTTGTCACAGATTCAGGCTGTGTCTTAGAGACAATAGCTACCCCATTCCACCGACCTTGGCCAGAGTGAGCGCTGAAGTACCCAAGCTCTTCAAAGGCTTCAACTGGGAACTCATCCTCCTTCAACTTGGTCTCTTGCAAACAAAGTATCTCTGGAGAATTAGCTGCTACCCATTCAAGCACGAAGGCCAAGCGAGCATTCAGGGAGTTAACGTTCCAAGTAACAAACTTCACAGACAGGTCACTTCTAATAACATCATCGTGGCTACCAGCTCATACATCACTGCTGATGATAAAAAAGAAGACCACCTCGCATGCAACCATACCGTTGACCTTGGCCGTGCCCTCACCTCTTCCTGATCTAGACGAAAGTGAAAGAAGTCTAACCTCGAGATCAAGTTTATCTTCCGGTAAAACTAGACGCCTGAAGCGGGCTCGATCTATTCCTCCAAAAAGTGGAAGTTTGCCGCTGTATCGGGGGTCTGCAAGAAGCGCACAGGCACCCAGCTGTGCCAGGGACTCAACCATGTACACTCCAGGGAGAGTCGGACGACCAGGAAAATGTCCCTCAAAGATCGCAAGAGAAGCGTTCGGAATCCACCATCCCCTTGCAAGCACTCCTGGCTCAATCTCAGTAACCTCATCTACAAGAAGAAATGGCTCTCTGTGTGGAATAAAACTCTTAGGATCCATCTCTACAAACTATTGCCTCAGCACTTCCCATCAGACCACTTCCACCCCATACCTAGACTTCCTTGGCCGCGCCATATTAGATGGGTCGTTGCACATAGACTTGAAACTCCACTTGAATTGCGAGTCTCGGCAGGAGCCAAAACATGATAAAAGGAGTTGTATTTGACTTCGGCGGCGTGCTATTTGGTTCGCCTTTGACGCACATATCAGACCTCGAACAACAGATAGGGGCGAGGCCAGCTCAGCTTTCCACCTTACTAGCACGCTCCAGTGAAACTGGGGCATGGGGAAGCTTTGAGCGCGGCGAGATAGGACTCGAAAGATTTGAGAGGGATATGAATGCGGAGCTGGCAGAGGCATCCTTGGAGACCTCTGCCGTAGAGTTGTTGAAAGGCGCATCAGGCAAGTACAACGAAGCGCTAATAAGATATATCGCCGACGACCTCAAGGGACGCTTTAAGCTCGCCATTATAACCAATAACTTTCAGATCGCATCCCACCAGGAGCCACTTGAGAAGATACGGGACTACTTCGACGTGGTTGTCGAATCCTCAAAGGTAGGCTATCGGAAACCTGAACCAATAATCTATGACATCACGTTCTCCAGATTGAAGTTAGCCCCAGATGAAATCGTCTACATCGACGACATCGGTAGCAACCTCAGGTATCCCGCATCCAGAGGGGCACTGACGATCAAGGCAAATACGTTCTCAGAAGTGCAAAGGACTCTCAGGGAAGTTCTAAGAGCAGATCAACACACCGACAACTAAGACTTGATCGGCTCGAACAGCGCCCTGCGCAAAAGATCCTCTTGTTCCAGCAAATGCATGGCACTAAAGCCGGTCGCAGGTGAACCTGCTGATGGCCTAGAGACGTGCCGCAGTGGGAATCTGAGCCTAATTGCAGAGTGCAAGCGCTCATGCACATACGACCAAGCTCCCATGTTCGCTGGTTCTTCCTGAAGCCAAACAACCTCTTTTGCATTGAAGTACTTGGAAAACACCTGCTCGAGTTCGTCTTCGGGCCAAGGAAACAGTTGTTCAACTCTTACCACAACTGCTCTTGGAATGCCGCCTTCGATAGCTTCTTTTGAGTCTCGCAACGACATGGCTTCAAAAGCAGCCTTCCCTGAGCAAAGCACTACACGCTCAACAAGTTCGGGAGGAACTTGTACATCTTCATCGATGATGGGCTTAAACGAGCCCATCACGAACTCCTCGATCGGAGAACGAGAGTTCTTTGATCGAAGCAAAGACTTAGGAGAAGCAACGATCAACGGTCGCCTCGTAGATCTATGGACCTGTGAACGGAACAGATGAAATATCTGCGATGACGTCGTGGGATACACAACCGCCATATTTCCGCCTGATGCGAGAGCCAAAAATCTCTCCAGCCTCGCCGAAGAGTGCTCCGCACCTTGGCCCTCATACCCGTGTGGAAGTACCATCACAAGACCAGAGTGCTGACCCCACTTGTCTTCCGCTGCCGCAATGAACTGATCAATAATTATCTGTGCGCCGTTGGCAAAGTCGCCAAACTGTCCTTCCCAACAGACAAGTGCATCTGTCTGAATTAAAGAGTATCCATACTCAAATCCTAAGGCCGCATACTCCGAGAGGAGGGAGTCGTATATCATAAATCTTCCGCCTCGTGGAGCACGAAGCTGCGGGCCCTCGTAGTCTCTTAAAGTCATCAGCGGGAAGTACTCTTGTCCTGTTACATAGTCAATCAGTGCCGAATGCCTGTGAGAGAAGGTTCCTCTGCGAGAGTCTTGACCTGCAAATCTAATATCTTTACCTTCCAAAAGAAGAGATCCAAATGCCAAATGTTCTCCCATTGACCAATCGACCTCACCTGAGCGATAATGGGAATCACGTTGAGCAAAGAGACGCGCCAGTTTTGGATGAACGGTGAAGCCAGACGGATACGTGATAAGTCGATCCGCCACCAGATCCAAGACCTCTTTGGGGACTCCGGTATCGATCCTTTCTAACGGCACACTAAGCGGCCGCGGAGGTGGAAGCACGGTGGGGTTCGGTGAAGTAGCTGAACGAGTCTCATCCAAAGCTCGCTGCAACTTACCCAAGAAGTCCTCTAATGCTCTATCCTCATCCTCTTCGGTGATCTCATTCCTCAAAGACAGAGACTTGGTATAAAGTTTTCTTACAGATGGATGCTCCTCAATAACTCCATACATGAGTGGATGCGTATAGCTGGGTTCATCGCCTTCGTTATGGCCGTGCCGGCGGTAACAAACCATATCCACTACGACATCTTTATGAAACGTCTGCCTGTATTCAAAAGCCAAACGTGCCACTCGGACCACCGACTCTGGGTCGTCTCCATTTACGTGAAATATCGGAGCTTGGACAGTCTTGGCAACATCGGAGGCGTATATGGAAGATCTAGCCTCGTTTGGATTCGTCGTAAAGCCTACCTGATTGTTTATGACGAGATGGACCGTTCCTCCGGTCCTATAACCACGCAGCTGAGAGAGGTTCAAAGTCTCTACCACCACCCCTTGTCCCGCAAATGCCGCATCGCCATGCACCAATACAGGAAGGACAGGGAACTCACCCACGTTGCCATAAAGGTCTTCCTTGGCTCTAGCCACACCTTCAACCACGGGGTCAACGGCTTCAAGATGTGAAGGGTTTGAGGACAAGGTGACGCCTATAGTGACTCCATCTCTGCCCACGAAGGTGCCAACATATCCTTTGTGGTACTTGACATCTCCGCTACCTTGAACAGAAGTAGGATCCAAGTTACCTTCAAACTCTCGGAAGATCTCGCTATAACTCTTCCCCACAATGTTCGCCAACACGTTCAAGCGACCTCGGTGAGCCATTCCCAACACCACCTCCGGCAAACCACGAGCCGCAGCGAGTGTCAAGGTCTCATCCAAGAATGCAATTGCAGATTCTGCGCCTTCTAGACCAAATCTCTTATGCCCAATATATCTAGTAGATAAAAACTTTTCGAATGCCTCAGCAGCATTCAAGCGTTCAAGAAGCCGTAGTTTCTCACTCTTAGAGAGGTCAAGTGGTCCACCTTCCACTCGTTGTTGAATCCACGCCTTCTCTTGGGGATCTTGAATGTGCATGTACTCGATACCGATCGTACGGCAGTAAGCGTCACGAAGAATATTGATAATTTTTTCGAGCGTAAGAACCTCATACCCAGCCAGCCCATCGGCGTAAAACTCTCGGCTGAGATCCCACAAAGACAGTCCATAGGTCTTAGGGTCAAGTTCCTTTGAAGGCATAGGCTTTTGCAATCCCAAAGGATCCAACTTCGCCATCAAGTGGCCCCTTACTCGATAGTTGTTGATGAGGGTCTGAACGTGGACTTGCTTTACAAGCCGGTCATCCACTTTTCGCGCTACGGAGTCATTGGTGTCTGAAGACCACTCAACCGCCGGATACGGCACCTCCAGAGAGTCAAAGATCGACTGATAAAAAGATCCACTGCGCAAGAGTTCGTCAACAGTCTTAAGAAACAGTCCCGACTCCGCACCTTGAATAATCCGATGATCGTAAGTTGAAGTTATCACAACCGTCTTTGAGATGCCCAGCTCGGCGAGCACCATCGGGTCTGATGCCCGAAAATCGGCACCGTAAGTTATCGACCCTACTCCCACAATCGCCCCTTGACCGTTCATAAGGCGAGGTACGGAGTGAGAAGTACCAATCGTACCTGGATTGGTAATCGTCATGGTTGCTCCAAGGAAATCTTCGAGCGCAAGCTTGTTGGTTCGAACCTTCTTTATTAAAGTGTCGTAAGCACTCACAAACTGTGCGAAGGTCATCGCACTCGCTCCCTTTATGACAGGCACATAAAGAGCTCGGCCTCCATCTTTGCGTTCAACGTCGACTGCCATACCCAGGTTCAACGACTTATGTCGGATTACTCCTGGTGTTCCTTTACCATCTGAGTTCTCAACAAAGGTCGAGTTCATCTGCGGAACGACTTCAGCAGCTTTGACTACTGCATAAGAAATTATGTGCGTAAAGCTGACCTTCGCCGCCATAATACGAGTTAAGTGATCGTTTATCATCGTGCGGTTGACTTCAAGAAGACGAGCGGGGATCTCACGTACCGATGTCGCGGTCGGGACATCCAGCGAAGCAACCATATTCTCAACAACCTTGCCAGCTGCGCCTCGCAGAGGAACCGCTCCATCTACAGGTCTTACCTCCTGCACCTGGCTCACTTGAACGTCAGTACCTGCAAGGTTCGTTACGTCAGCACTCTTAGCAACGACAGCTGGAGGCTCCGAAATAACCTCCGCGCCAAAAGAGTTTTGACTAACGTCTTCCTCGAGAGTATTAATGCTATCTCCGTTGGACGAAGTCCTTTGAGACACTACGGTCGCCTCTTCATGGTATGGCAGAGAAAAATTGGCCGCCGTGTTCAGTTTTTGAGGTTGTGATCCCACTTGGTCCGAAAAAAACTTCCTCCAGCTCTCTGGGACCGATTTGGGATCCTTCATGAAAAGATCGAGCATCTCTTCTGCAAGCCAGTCATTTGGGCCAAAGGTGCTTACACTGTTAGGGTGAGAGTTTTGTTCCACGGTTAATGATCGTAGTCAAAGTTTATGAAACTTTGAAATCA
>JAJYFP010000134.1 GCA_021790855.1 Actinomycetes bacterium | reverse complement strand
GAGACTTACAGGTGCTCGAGTGTCGGAGATCAGCGAGATCGAATCGTTCGGTCTGATCGAATCAAAGGTGATAGCCGGAGAGCGTTACTATGGGAAACTGGACTTTGAAATTGTTCAGCTCGTAATGGTCTTCAAAAAGTACGGCGTGACCTCAAGACATCTGCGTATGTATAAGTTATCTGCCGAACGTGAAGTCGGGTTCATAGAACAAGTTATAACGCCTCTCCTTCGTCAAAGGAACCCTCAAGCACGCCACAAGGCGCTAGAACAAGTCTCCGATTTAAGGACACTTGGCAGCTGTCTTCGCGGTTACTTTATGGAGCGTCTTTTGGATAAATACAGTCATCTTTAGGTCATCCCATAGACGACTGGACGAAAGGATTTAGCGGGTCAAAAGCACGACGGAACTATACTTCATTAGCATCACACTTGAGATCCGACTAGATTCAAAGTATGGTCGAAGTTGAATTAATTGGGGTTAAAGTTGACGTTAGGACCAACTCTCCCGTAATGCTGCTACAAGAACTCGAGAGTCCCAAACGTACGCTACCTGTATTTATCGGCTCTCCAGAAGCGTCGGCCATTGAGATTGCAGCACGAGGGCTTGAAACTCCTAGGCCGTTAACGCATGATCTATTAAAAGACGTCATCGAAGTACTAGGAGGGTCATTACTTCGGATAGTGATAACAGAACTCAAGGGGGGTACATTCTATGCGGAGATGGAGATAATTCAAGGAAGAGGACCAATAATCGTATCGTGCCGTCCGTCAGATGGGGTGGCGTTAGCGATTAGGACGGGAGCACCGATGTTCGTGTCAGAGGAACTCATCGACGCAGAAGGGGTGGTCGTCGATGAAGTGACAGACGACGAAGAACAAGATACTGCACCGACAAATCCCGAAGAGATCGTCGGAGAGTTCAGAGATTTCCTTGACTCGGTCAAACCTGAAGACTTTTCTTGAAATAAATATAACGATACGCATCGTTCAGTTGTTGCGTTTCAGTCCTTCAGAAGAACTCATTTTTTACCGATGACTCATTGGTGTAAGGTTGTGGATAAGATATTAATAACAAACATGTAAGTACAGTCTCCGCGACCCGTAGAAGTGAGGCGCAACGATGGAAGTTAACGACCCTACTGTGATGAGCGATGTTGCGTCCGAGTCCACTATTCGGAGAAGCTTCCGCGGTCCTCAAGCCTGTCGTTTAGTCAAGATCAGCTATCGGCAGCTAGACTATTGGGCGCGTACCGGGTTGGTAGTACCCTCGGTCGAAGATGCAAACGGTTCAGGATCACAGAGGCTTTACTCCTACTCCGATCTTCTGGCACTTAAATTTGTAAAACGACTTTTGGACTCGGGACTATCTCTGCCCGCAATTCGACACGCTCTGTCGCAGACTAAGTCAACTTTCAGTTTTGTACCTGAACAACTCACGTATCTTTTGGTTACGCCAAAATCGGTGACCATAGCTACTGGAGAAGAGCTTGTCGAACTACTCCAAAGAGGTGGGCTATACGCTGCTGTAATCGTCGCCTTCAACAGCCTCCGAGATGAGCTTGATGCGGACGTCTTCAGTCTAAAGCAGAAACCAGAGTTTCTCCAGCCGTCCCTATTTGAAACGATGTCGCAGGCTGTATGAGGGAAAACTTGAGCCAGTTTGGGTTGTCGAATAGGAAGCCAAAATTTAAGTTTTCCTATGGGACCTAACTCACTCGAAAATCTCCAGAACTAAAGCACATACATCATTGATAATGATTCCAAGATTCTATAAACCACTGCGATTATCATTTCGTGACCTTGAAACATACTGCCTTGTACGACACCCACCTCTCGCTAGGCGCCAAAATGACAAACTTCGGAGGCTGGGAGATGCCGTTATCTTACAGCCAAGGCACCGTACAGGAACACTTGGCGTGCCGCACCGAGGCAGTGATCTTTGACGTCAGTCATCTAGGAACAGTCTTACTCTCAGAAATAGACTCTTACGATATATTGCAGCACAATCTTTCCAATGACCTAGAAAAAATCTCTCCAGGTCGAGCTCAATACACACATCTACTAGATAGCGATAACGCATCTGTACTCGACGATATCATCGTTTGGTGGGACACTGAGAATCGGTTCTACGTGATGCCAAATGCATCTAACACAAAACGAGTAATCGACCGCATAGGAGGCGTGGACATCACTCAGACTCGGTCGATCTTAGCACTTCAAGGTCCAAAGTCTAGAGAAGCGCTCCGAAAAGTTATACCAGGCGCGGCTGGCGTGGGTCGGTTCCGGCTCGCACACTTTGACTACAAAGGAGAGGATGTGGTCGTAGCAGGCACTGGATACACAGGGGAAGACGGTGTCGAAATCAGTATCGCTGGGGAAGCTTCCATAGAACTCTTTAATCAGTTTATCGACGTCGGAGTAGTTCCAGCGGGTCTTGGTGCTCGGGACACATTGCGACTCGAAGCAGCATTGCCCCTCCACGGCAACGAGCTTGGGCCAGAGATTACTCCTCTAGAGGCACGGCTCGAATGGGTCGTTTCGCTTACGAAAGGCGATTTTGTTGGACGAAGCGCTTACATAAAACGTAAAGAGGAAGGCCCCCGCTATCTGCTCTATGGCGCGGTCTCTCAGGGTAGGCAACCGGTACGTTCACACATGGTCGTCTATAAAGATGGCAACGAGATTGGATGGGTATCTTCAGGAAACTTTTCGCCATCTCTAAAGAAGGCCATCGCTTTAATCTTTCTGCGCAGACCGCTGAACTTTGATGATTCGGTAGAGGTCGATGCAAGAGGGAGGCTACTCTCATTCAATATCGTTAGTCTACCTTTTATAACGAAAACACCATAAGATATTGCTTAAGAGCCACGATAGCAACAAGGCTAGGTAAATGATCTTTAACTTTATAGCGCGGCAACGACGCAAAGTAAATAGAAAGGAAAGACAGGGCTAATGCCGTCTTTTGTTCCCCACAGCAGCTCCGAGACCAAAGAGATGCTCCAAGATCTTCAGATCGAGTCTCTAGACGAGCTATTTGAACTCATTGATCCGAAGTTGCGTTTGAAGGAGGAGTTAAAGCTTCCCAAAGGAGTCTCGGAGTTTGAAGTTCTTGATGAGTTTTCTTACTTAGGGCAAAGAAACCTTTTTTCGGGACGGCCACTTGTAACCTTCGCCGGGGGAGGCGCTTACGATCACGACCTTCCGTCTGCCCTCAAGACGCTAGGGGGTCGCTCTGAGTTCGTAACTGCTTACACTCCTTATCAACCAGAAGTAGCACAAGGGGTCTTACAGTCATTGTTTGAGTTTCAAACTCTTATATCCCGAGTCTCTGGCCTAGAGATATCAAATGCTTCTTTATACGATGGAGCATCTTCGCTTGTCGAAGCCATCAACCTGTCGTGCGCCGCAACAGCCAAAAGCACCATCTTGATCTCCGAAGGTGTCAAT
>JAJYFP010000133.1 GCA_021790855.1 Actinomycetes bacterium | reverse complement strand
TACCTTGTGTTTTCACTGTCCGATCCAGACTTGGCAACCATATCGATCCTACAATAGCATTAATTGCTATGTACTATATTGCGCTGTATGATCGATGATTGGCGCAACGGAAGGCATGTGGTATATCAATTACATGCACACATTGTGCTGGTGCCTAAATATCGACGCAATGTAATGACAGACAGAGTAAGTGACGAGATCAGATCTGCGACTTTAGAGGTGTGTACTCGTTTTGATTCCACCCTTGATGCATTTGAGACAGACGGTGATCATGCTCACCTGTTGATCACCTACCCACCTAAAGTTGCCCTGTCGAGACTGGTGATGTCCATGAAGACACTCTCAGCTATGAGAGTAAGGGCGAAGAACTGGCCGGAAGTCCAAGATGCTTTGTGGGGGAACCACTTCTGGTCACCCTCATATGCTGTTATATCTTGTGGTGAAGCACCACTAGAGATAGTGAAGAAATACATAGAAAACCAGAGACTTCCTAGACGTAAATCAGGGAGACCTAAAAAGAATGAGGTCGCTTGATCCCTCCCTTATAGAAGGGGATTACGCTCCCGTTGGTTTAAGAGATCGCTGCGTTATCCGAGTAAGATCAGAAATGTTCGCTGGATATAGCTTGAACGGGAATGAACTCACTTAAATACTAGTTAGTTTAAAATTGAACTATATGTTAAGTAAAAATGATTAGGAGGAATAGTGACGAACGCTACGCAACTAGGGCTACAAGTAGGTAAATGGACCATCGATCCTGTTCACTCAAACGTTGAGTTCTCCGTGCGCCACATGATGGTATCAAAGGTTCGAGGTCGATTCAACACATTCAGTGGAGACGTAAATGTAAACGAGGACATTACAAAGTCGCATGTAGACGCCAGTATTGACATCTCTTCAATTGACACGCGAGATCAAAATCGAGATGCACACTTAAAGTCAGCCGACTTCTTTGACATCGAGAACTACCCCACAGCCACCTTTACCTCAACAGAGATTACTAAAAGCGGCGACAACTACGCCGTCAAAGGGGATCTAACCATAAAAAATACCACGAAGAACATAACACTCGATGTTGAGTTCAACGGAGCAGGTCCAGATCCATACGGCGGAATCCGCAGCGGTTTAACTGCTACAACGAAGATCTCTCGAAAAGAATTCGGCCTTACATGGAACGCCATGTTAGAAACCGGCGGAGCAGTTGTTGGTGATGAAGTTACCATTCATCTTGAAATCGAGCTTACCAAAGCTCAAAAGGATTAAGAGTTAGACGACAAGAGACCCCCAACAAGTTGGGGGTCTCTTGGGAAGATTCAAATTTCTCAATAACGTCTTGAAGGACTACTTCTTTGCCTCTTGATAAAACGGGTTGGCGCCAGATGCATGGTCGGTCACATCTACTACCTCTTCGATCTCAGGAACCGCCTCTTTGATCGCTACCGTTATTCCCTGAGAGAGCGTAACTGCCGCTAGCCCACACCCTTGGCATCCGCCACCCATGACAACATATGCAGTATTTTCCACTACTCCGATTAGATCAGCGCGACCTCCATGAGCAGCGATCGATGGATTGATCTCATCTGCTAACACAGCGGTTACCCTCAGGGCAAGATCATTCGTAAGTGCCTCGGGTCCAAAGTTCAGATCAACTTTGGGGGTTGTGGCAGGAGAGTTAGGATTGACGATAATAAGCCCACCCTCGTCGTCCAGATCAAGTTGCGCTCCGCTCAAACTCTCTATGGATCGATTTGGAATTACGACGGGCGTATCTCCGTCTCTTATGACCAAATCGTCAAAGCCTGCGTGTTTCGTCTCTTGAAAGTAGACGTCATAGGTATAACTATCCCCACTAACACCAACCACCTCTACCCAAAGCGCCAGCGACTCTGGATCGCTTTCTCCAGATCGAGCTTCATCTACAACACTTTGAGCCTTCTCCGTTACACTAAAGGACTTGTCCATACCTTGCAGCTTCCTTCCGCGTGCGAAAACACTTTATCACCTAGCATGATAGTTGCAATGACAAAGGTTTTACTAGTGCTTCCATCAAGTAGCTACCGCAGTAGCGAGTTTGTTCTCGCATCCCAGCGGTTGAACCTGGATATAACTCTACTTACCGATGCCGATACACCTTCAATACTACCTTTGGACAAAGTAATTCACATCCCAGAGTTGTGCTCAGACCCAGGAATGTTGGATCAACTCGAGCAACTGAACTTTGACGCCGTCGTAGGAGTAGACGACGTCTCTGTGCGTCTGGCTGCACAGATATCAGAACAGTTGGGTCTACCCACAAACTCAAAGGAGTCGATCTCAGCTACGACCAACAAGGCCATATTTCGCGAGAGACAAAGTCACTTTGAACTTCTCCAGCCCAAGTTCGCCGTAATCGACAAGACACAACGTGGATCCACACAGCTATGGGAGGCTGTGCAGAAGATCGCGGGTTTCCCACTTGTAGTAAAGCCGATATCGGGCACGCAATCGAAAGGTGTCATACGCGTGGATCGTTGCGACGACCTTCCCAAAGCATTGGAGCTTACATCCCAAGTAACAAGTGATGATCAGCTGCTACTAGAGGAGTACATCCAGGGGCGGGAGTACGCCTTGGAAGGTATCTTAGTGGACGCCAAACTCGTAGTTTTGGCGATCTTTGACAAACCCGAGCCACTCGAAGGTCCCTTTTTTGAAGAGTCCATCTATGTGACGCCATCAAGACTGCCCATGCACATACAGCTTGAGGCAGAACGAGTTGTTCAAAGAAGCTGTGACGCTCTTGGTCTTTGGACCGGACCTATACATGCAGAGTTTCGCGTATCTCAAGATGGCCATCTCTATCTCTTAGAAGTCGCTGCTCGTTCCATCGGTGGCTCTTGTGCAAAGGCTTTACAGTTTGGATCAGATACAACTTTAGAGGAGTTGCTGCTCATTCAGGCTACTGCCTCTGAATCAGACCCCGTGACTATCAAGCGACAGCGAAGGACCTACTCGGGGGTCTTGATGTTGCCGACACCAAAAACCGGAAAGCTACACGCCATCACCGGTATAGACCAAGTACGTTCACTGAAGTACGTCACCTCTTTCGAGCTGACAACGCCGGTGGGCACGTTCGTGAAGGCTCCCCCTCTCACCGAGCGTTACATGGGATTCGTATTTGCGAACTCACCTGGCTATGAAAGCACGGTTGAGACACTCAAGACGGCACGTAAACTGCTCGACTTTGAGATATCTTAGAAGTGAAACCTCTAACCTGTAGTCGGTGCTCACCAAGAACGTCGGCAAGTATCTAAACTGTGAGATAAGTAAAACTGCATGTCAGATAATAAAAGCTGAGACCGAATACAACATCTTTTCAGACACCTTCCAGACAAGGAGCTACTGTGCCCCCACTAATTCTTTCAACTTACGAGCTGGGCCATCAGCCACATTTGGCTGCTCTCGTCGCTGG
>JAJYFP010000132.1 GCA_021790855.1 Actinomycetes bacterium | reverse complement strand
CTAAGGAAGTTCAAAGTATCGACCATCCACCGTCGACCACAAAGGTTTGACCGGTAATATAGCTCGAAGCGTTTGAGGAAAGAAATATAAAAACTCCATCAAGTTCTCCTACTTCGCCCGCCCTACCCATGGGAGTTCTCTGCGCAATCCATCTTTGAGCTACTTCGTCACTAAACATATCTTTGGTCATCTCAGAAAAGAACCATCCAGGCGCTACCGCGTTTACCCTGATACCGTACCTAGCCCACTGTAGCGCCAACTCCCGCGTTAGGTTTACTACCCCAGCTTTAGAGGATACGTAGCTCGCTAACGGAACTTGACCCGAGCCTAGCAAACCTAAGACTGATGCCACGTTTACGACTACGCCTTGGAGGTTTCTATCGATCAATCGTTGAGCAAAGCGCTTGGACATCGCAAAAACGGACACCAGGTTCACCTCCAATACCGACCTAAACTCATCGTCACTCTCCTCGGTAGCCTGTCTCACTATGGCTCTACCGGCGTTATTTACGAGCCCGGTAACTACTCCAACCTCTTCATCGCAGAATCTCCAGAGACTTTCGATCTCTTCGGTACATGAAAGATCGCAGGCGTAGTAACTTGCATTAGGAAGCTCTCGTGCCAACGCTTCTAGGCGTTCTTCACGCCGAGCCGTAAGCACTACTTTTGCTCCCTGTCCTGCAAGCGCTCGTGCAGCCTCAACACCCAGTCCCGAAGAGGCACCCGTTATCAAAAATGTTTCAGTGGACAAAGAGAATATATCTCTACCGGTTGGAGCCATAGAAGTATCTCATCTCTGTTTTTTTAAACTCTCTGCTATCAGTCGCAAGAAGTAACGCTTTGACTTTCATAAAAGGTTACTAGCTAAAGAGATATCAGAGAACGAAGCGACTCAGTTCCTGAAGAAAGTGAGGAGCTTTTTCGTACAACTAGGCTGACTTTGGTCACGTCCGTTATATGAATTCAGGCATACTCGAACTGTAGCTGAGATCTGCGACAACCAAAGCAGCTCGCTAAGGATACGGTCATGGATCATCGATATATCGATCTCAAGCCCGGTACCTACAACTATCAAGAACTCCAATCAGGGAACTATCTCAGCTATTTCTAGTATTAACTCCGTATAGAATAGCGAATCTACATAATGAAGGGACAAGAGTAAATGAAACCCATTCCTGTGTCTTTCCATATTGGACCCCTCTTGGTGCATACCTACGGGATCGGGCTTGCTATCACGTTCTGGTTCGGCTACTCTTATCTACTACACCGCCTAAAAAAACGGAACATGGATACCACGTGGCTGACATCTGGATTCATTTGGATTATCGCTTCTGCAATCGTCGGAGCTCGGATCGTTCACGTGGTTGCCAACATATCTTTCTACATACACTACCCCATGCAGATTCCTCTGATTTGGCACGGCGGCCTTTCGTCTTTTGGAGGGATAGGTGGCGGACTAGCAGCTGCAATCTTTTTCATTCGCAGATCAAAGTCTCCAGTCACTCTAGCTAAAACTGCAGACGTAGCAGCGCCTGCACTCATGGCTTCTTGGTCTATGGGACGGCTCTTAGGACCGCAGCTTATGTATCAAGGTGGAGGTCATCCAACTAACGCATGGTACGGACTTCAGTATGCAGGTCAGGTAGGGTATAGAATACCTGTACCGATATTCCAATCGATAGAGGACTTTACAGTATTTTTAATTCTCCTACGCCTTGAAAAAGTCTTTCAAAACCGCAGATATCCAAATGGCTCTTTAGTTACTGCAGGGATCGGGCTTTGGTCAATCGAAAGATTCTTTGACGAGTATCTCTGGCTAGCCGTGCCAAAACTGTGGGACGCTGTTGAAGTCTTTTCCATAATCCTTCTAGTAACCTCAGCAATTGGATTTGTTGTTATTCAGAGGCGGTGGCCCTCAAGTAAAGACACACCCAACCCACAAGAAGAAAGTGCAGTACTAACTGGTTAGGAAAGAAAACAAATACATTTCTCTTTTTTGAATCTTTGGAGAGACATCATCGAGTCAACAGCCCTAAATACTGATCTGTATGAGTTCACTATGTTGGATTCTGCTATTTTATCTGAGGTAGCATCACAAAAAAGTTGCTTCGAGGTATATGCGCGAACCTTGCCACCACAGCGCTCCTACGGAGTAGTCGCTGGAACTACGCGAATCCCTGAGGCGGTAAAGTCGTTCCGATTCTCAAAAAAGCATCTCGAATACCTACGGTCAATGTCCGTTCTTCGCAAAAACACATTGGACTTCCTCGCTGACTTCTCTTTTACTGGATCGATCTGGGGTTATCAAGACGGCGATCTCTACTTCCCAAACTCTCCAATCCTGCGAGTAGAGGGCACATTCGCGGAGGCCCTACTACTAGAAACCCTAGTACTTTCGATATTAAACTTCGACACCGCGGTCGCTTCTGCCGCTAGTAGGATGGTACAGGTCGCTAACTCAAAGGTATTGATTGAGATGGGGACAAGGCGCACTAACGAAAGAGCGGCCGTGTTAGCAGCAAGAGCCGCTTACATAGCCGGATTCACCGCTACCTCAAATCTCCAAGCTGGTTACGAGTTCTCAATACCGACCTCAGGCACCGTCGGGCATGCGCTGATTCTTGCTCACCAAAGCGAACGTGAGGCGTTTTCCGCTCAATACGAAACCTATGGAGCAAACACCACAGCTTTAGTCGACACTTACGAGATTGAAACGGGCATCAGAGTAGCCATAGAGGTGTTTGGAACTAGACTGCGGGCAATCCGAATCGACTCCGGAGATCTAAAAAATGAAGTAACCAGAGCACGACAGGTCCTAGATGACCTCGGTGCTACCTCGACACAGATCGTACTCTCTGGCGATCTTGATGAGTACTCAATCTTAGAACTTTCAAAGTTGAAGGTCGATGGCTTTGGAGTGGGTACCAGACTTGTTTCCGGATCAGGATATCCCAGTGCCAACTTTGTCTACAAACTCGTCGCCACAGAGGATGCGCTCGGAGTTAGGAGTGTAGCAAAAACTTCATCTCAGAAAGAGTCGATCGGAGGCCCAAAAGATGCGATACGCTTCTACTCAAACGACGGGATACTAACTCGAGAACATACGATCAATCCCCACAACGACCTGGCGTTGTTAGGGAAGATCGATAGAGTCCAAAAAGAACTTATACGGGAGGGTGACGCCGTAGTTGAGACACCCGACCTCAAGGAGCTGCGACGCAGACACTTAGAGAGTATCGAGATCCTCCCCAAGAGTTCACGTCAAGAACTCCAACCCGAGGGACCATATCTAGTAGTATCGCCTTGGACGCCGAGTAGCTCCAACGACTGAAGTTAAATTCTCAGTTTACGAACCTTGCTGTATTACCCAGTTGCAGAGTCGGGGCCAGAGTTCCATAGCCCATCTACCAAAGTTAATTCCAGATATAAACACCAAGAACCTTTTGTTATCAGGATC
>JAJYFP010000131.1 GCA_021790855.1 Actinomycetes bacterium | reverse complement strand
GGAAAAGGACGCTTTATTTAGCTCTAGCGCCAACGCAAGAGTTCCACTGATCAACAAAGAGATACGAGAGCTACGCGAGTTCGAAAAGGAGTTAGGTTCTCAAAGAAAGCGGGTACGCAGCTACGAAAAAGAGATCCTAGAGCAGTCCAAAGTAGCACACGACATAGCAACTACGAAAGAGGCAATAAAGGACTATGAGACGAAGATCCAAGGCTACAACCGACTCCTTGAGATAAGCACCTTGAATGCCGAACTCTTTCACCTCCGTCAACAGATACCATTTACCACACTTCCAAATTCGTACTTGGAGGTTGAAAACAACGTTCGAACTCTTGAAGAGTTAAAGTCATCTCAAAGAGAACTAGAACAAACCCTTAATCGCAAGCAAGAATTCGATGATGATCTTGATAAGTACCGCTCTGACTTAGTCAATCCAGTAGACCTTCTCCATTATCAACAACTAAAGGACGCTCGAGTACAGCTACTGTTCGATAAAGCCAAACACTATCAAGATAAAATCGGCGAATACATGTCCAAGAAGCAAGATCTTCAAAAAAAACTAGGGATGAACGAAAGTCAGCTAATCGGTCTCACGGATGAGATCTATACTTTGCAGGTAAAAAAGAGCATCCTAGACTCGGTAGGTCATGCCCAGATAGAGTCGGCAAAACTGAGAGAAGCCCAGCGGGAAATTGACTCTCTTGGCAGTGAAAGCGATACCTTCACCTCCATTGAGCACCTTCAAGGTGAGATCGAATACAAGAGGTCCGAGCTGGAAACGTTAGACTCCTTTATTCGCCTAAAACAAGGCCAAGACACTAATCTCTCCCGCTTCATCTTTCCAAATATTTTACTAATCCTACTCATGGTCCTACTTGTAGCTACCGTTATCCTCGCCCTAACTAGCCACGATCTGTCAATAGATTTAACATCCCTGTTGGCGACCTTTCTCGCGTCATATCTAGTTGTGGTTAGTTACCGAGCCCGTAACACCACCGAGACCTATAGTGAATACAAAACTCTCGAAGAACAGCTAACAAAGCGTTACGCTACTAAAACTCTAAGCTCGATAGAGATTGAGCACAAACGAAGCTCGCTTAGAGAAGATCTCAGAGACCTAGACAACCAGATTAGCAAAGTCAAAGAGAAAAAAGAACGCCGCTGTGATGCCTCTAAAGAGGTGACACAAGGGAAAGAGTACTTAGATCGCATTCAGGAGTACATCGGTTCAACCTTTAGGTCCTGTGGCATCGAGATAGATGCTCCTTTTGAAACGGCAGCAGAGTGTCTTGAGCTTCTTCAGACACTTAGAAGCACTGACAAAGCATTGAAAGAGCACATTGCCTTGTTGGACGAGGTTAACAAGCATCTCGAAGGCGTTGTCCAGCTTGCACAAACCTTAGGACTCTCAATAGACTCCAATGAAGAGCTATCTCTCTCTTACGCCGCTGATAAGGTAGATGAGGTTCTCCGCAGGCACGAAAACGCAGTCGCAAAGGTCAAAGAGGTCACTGAAAAACGGCAGATATTAGAAAGTGAAATCGAGTCTCGCGTTGCTCAACTCCACACCAAAAAAGACCGTGCAAGTCTCTCTCTAGCACGTCTGGAAGTAGAGCTGGAACTCGATAAACTGGAATCAATAGATGCGATTACAGAGACTCTTCGCAACACCTCTAGGACTCTTGCCGAGTATGAAAGCAGACTCACAATCTCTCAGCAACGCCAAAAAGAGGTGGAGAACACCTTTTCTCCCACGGCTTTAGAGGAGCTGGCGAAACTTTCCAAAGAAGAATTAAATGTAGCTTTAGATCAACTAGCCGTTGATAGAGAGTCCCTTCTCGCAAAGCTAGAGCTCTCCCAGAATCGTTTTGGTGAGCTCAACCAACTCATACGAGAAGCGGAGGAAAACTCCCCAATCGTCACCGAATCACGCCTAAACGCAAAGACGGAGCAGCTACACTCTCATATTCGCCAGTATGTGGTAACCGAGTCAGTCAAACGATTAGTCCAAGAAGTCAGGGAGTTCCGAGAACGGACCACACGACCAGCAGTTCTAGAAGAAGCATCTACCATCTTCCAACTGATTACACACGGTCGTTACCAGATGGTAGGTACAAGGGACCCATCCGAAGGCGGCATCTTTGTTGAACTAAGAGACACTAAGGAACGTCGTTCATTAAGTCAGCTCTCTACAGGAACACTAGAGGAGCTGTCCTTAGCCATAAGAATCGGATACATTATCGTCCATGGCCAAGGTACTCACAACTATCCAATCGTCCTTGACGACGTACTAGTCAACTTTGATAGATCAAGAGCTAAGGCTGCTCTCGAAGCGCTTAGCGAGATCTCAGCACGTCAGAACCGTCAGATAATCCTCCTCACCTGCCATGACAGAGAACAAGATCTATACTCCGAGCTCCTTTCCAAGAAACCTGCCTTAATGTAAAAACGTATCTGGGGTATTCCGAGTGGAATAAAACCACCCATTGGAATGCTTGAAACAGCAGAAATCTTTCAATTCGCGCTAGAAATCTAGAAATGAGAAGAGCATGCCTTCAGCAACCGTAGATAACCTCTTGCTTCTTCCAAGAGTACCAGAGCCAAAAGCTGATAAAAGAGTTCGTCCAGTCTTTCAAATCTCGACAGCTCCACATGGCATAGAAGGAGCAGGGTTCGAAGTATGGAGAGGTTTTTTTGGCTCAACAATGCAAAGAACAGATCCTTTTATCTTTCTTGATCAGATGGGTCCGGTGACGTACGAGCCGAGAGAGGCTAAAGGAGCTCCTTGGCATCCACATCGCGGGTTTGAAACTGTTACCTACCTAACAGATGGAGAGATGGTGCATCGCGACTCCAATGGCGGCGGAGGCGTCATCAGGGAAGGAGACACTCAGTGGATGACAGCCGGAGCTGGAATCCTACACGATGAGCTTCCATCAGAGAAAATCCTTGGAAAGGGCGGACTGTCACACGGAGTACAGCTTTGGGTAAATCTCCCAAAAACTCTAAAATTCTCTCCCCCCAGGTACCAATCTATTGATAAGTCCGCTCTCACCCTTCTAACCAACCACGACGGGACCTCGCTGATTCGCCTCATAGCCGGTGAAATCGCGGGACACCATGGAGCGGGTTCAACTCATACTCCAATTACTTATGCACACATCACAATGTATCCCGGTTCCGAACTCAAGCTTGATTGGGAACCTACCTATAATGCACTCGCCTACGTTTTAGATGGCGAGGGTTGGGCTGGCATCGAGATGGCACCTTTTAGAGCCCATCAACTTGTTGACTTCAGCCCTGGTGACGCAATTTTACTTCGAAGCAAAGATATACAGAGTTCACCTACACGAACAGTAGAACTGCTTCTTTTAGGAGGCCGTGCTATAGGCGAGCCTGTCGTACAGTATGGTCCGTTTGTAATGAACACAAAAGAAGAGATCATGGAAGCCGTCGAAGACTTCCAGAAAG
>JAJYFP010000010.1 GCA_021790855.1 Actinomycetes bacterium | reverse complement strand
TTGGTATTTGGTTCCTACCACGAGGTCGACTCTTCGGAGATGGCCTTTAAGATCGCTGGTTCCATGGCTGTCAAAAAGGCTGCCAGGGCTGCGAGCCCGGTGCTTCTGGAGCCTATAATGGCTGTTGAAGTTGTCACTCCTGAAGAGTATATGGGTGACGTTATCGGGGACCTTTCCTCAAGGCGTGGAAGGGTCGAAGGAATGGATCAGAGGGGTAATGCTCAGGTTATCCGAGCGCAGGTACCACTCTCTGAGATGTTTGGGTATGCTACTGACCTTAGGTCAAGAACTCAGGGAAGAGCTACCTATTCAATGCAGTTCGGCTCTTACCAAATTGTACCAGATTCGATCGCAAAAGAGATCGTAGCAAGAGTACGTGGTGAATAGACTGTATCAGCCTGTAATAGTCGTGCATGACGTCGAGAGACGCAACTAGGTATAACGGAGCAGTAAAATGGCCAAGCAAAAGTTCGAGCGGAGTAAGCCTCACTTGAACATAGGAACCATGGGACATATTGACCATGGTAAGACAACTTTGACCGCGGCAATCACCAAGGTCCTGGCAGCGAACAACCCTAACGTGAAGTTCAAGCCTTTCGACCAGATTGATAATGCGCCTGAAGAGAGAGCCAGGGGTATAACAATCTCTATCTCACACGTCGAGTATGAGACCGATAAGCGTCACTATGCTCACGTGGACATGCCAGGTCACGCTGACTACATCAAGAACATGATTACCGGAGCGGCTCAGGTCGATGGAGCAATCCTGGTGGTCAGCGCTACCGACGGCCCTATGCCCCAAACACGGGAGCACGTGCTGTTGGCTCGCCAGGTAGGCGTACCTTATATTGTTGTTGCGCTTAACAAGGCGGACATGGTGGACGATGAGGAACTTCTGGATCTCGTGGAACTTGAAGTTCGTGAACTTTTGAGCGAGTACGACTTTCCAGGCGATGACACGCCTGTTGTTAGAGTGTCTGCGCTGAAGGCTCTCGAGGGTGACAAAGAGTGGGAAGCAAAGATTCTGGAGCTTATGGCTGCTGTTGATGACTATATTCCTGAGCCCAAGAGACCAATCGATCGCCCCTTCCTTATGCCAATTGAGGACGTGTTTACGATCTCTGGCCGTGGTACCGTGGTGACTGGTAAGGTTGAGCAGGGTGTATTGAAAGTTGGCGACGAAATTGAGATAGTCGGCCTCAGAGATACTCAAAAGACTGTGTGCACAGGAGTCGAGATGTTCAACAAGCTTCTCGACGAAGGTATGGCAGGCGATAATATTGGGGCGCTGCTTCGTGGTGTCAAAAAGACTGACGTTGAAAGAGGTCAGGTTCTTTGCAAGCCAGGATCTATAACCCCTCATACGCAATTTGAAGCGAACGTTTACGTTTTGTCCAAAGAAGAAGGAGGACGTCATAAGCCTTTCTTCAATCACTATCGTCCGCAGTTCTACTTTAGAACTACTGACGTAACTGGTTCCATCACACTGCCGGAAGGTACTGAGATGGTTATGCCCGGTGACAACGTCACAATGACAGTTGAGCTTCAAAAGCCAATTGCTATGGACGAAGGTTTGCGATTCGCTATTCGTGAAGGTGGTCGTACCGTAGGTGCTGGTGCGGTTACCAAGATCATTAAGTAAGTAGTAGTTTGCTGAGGCCTGAGACTTTGGTCTTGGGCCTCTTATCTATCTAAGGTGTGAGTAAATTGGCAGAGCCAGGTAAGCAGAGGATCAGAATTCGCCTGAAGGCTTTCGATCACGAAATTATCGAGAGTTCGACGAAGAAGATTGTAGATACAGTATTGAGGACGTCAGCTAAGGTTGTCGGTCCAGTACCGTTGCCTACGGAGATACATCGTTATACGGTAATTCGATCACCCCACAAACACAAGGACTCTAGGGAGCATTTTGAGATGCGGGTCCACAAGAGAATGCTTGACATCGTCGAACATACTCCAAAGACGGTGGACTCTCTACAAAGACTTGATCTTCCAGCAGGTGTAGATATAGAGATCAAGATTCAATAACTAGCGAATTTCCCATCTGCGGGATGGGTTTTAGGTAATTTGGGATATACTTACCTAGGTTTGATTTGGAAGTCCGATTGAGCCCTGCATATCAGGGGACCTTTCGGCAAAAGTTTAGCTCCGCCGCTTTGGCGGATTATTTGTGTTCGGTGCCAGTTGGCATCAGTATTGGATGAGGATTACTCAAATGACAGCTAAGGCTATCGTGGGTGAAAAAGTTGGAATGACCCACGTCTGGGATGAGAACAGCAGGTTTATCCCTGTCACCGTGATCAAGGTGACTCCGGTTAGGGTTCTTCGATCTAAGACTACAGACAGTGATGGCTATAACGCTTTGCAGGTGACTTATGGGATCAGAAAGAAGTCGAAGGTTTCGAAACCTCTGCTAGGGCAGTTTGTAAAAGCGGGCGTCGATCCAGGTGTTGCCATACTGGAGTTCAGGGAAGAGTCAAGTTCTGAACTATCTCCAGGTGACGAGTTTGGAGCTGAGATCTTTTCTTCGGGTGACAAGGTTGACGTTACGGCGATCTCTAAGGGCCATGGATTCTCAGGCGGGATGAAGCGTCACAACTTTAAGGGCCAAGGTGGTGGGCATGGTAACCATAAACACCATAGAGCTCCTGGTTCTATAGGTGCATGTGCAACTCCCGGCCGGGTCTTCAAAGGAACAAAGATGGCTGGACAGTATGGGGGTGGAAGTGTTACCACACTCAACCTTGAGGTTGTTCAAGCGGATCCAGAACGACAACTTGTTTTAGTGAAGGGTTCGGTTCCTGGTCCCAAAGGTGGACGTGTAGTTATTCGATCCTCCGTGAGAGGTGGTAAGTAGTGTCTAAATTTGTAAAGGATGCGAATTTTCAAGTTCGCATGGCTAAAAGGATCGATGAAGGTGGGAATGAGAGCGGGGTTCTGACTCTAAATGAGACTGTCTTCGGACGAGTGCCTAACATTCCTTTAATTCATCAAGTGGTTGTGGGACAACTAGCAGGAGTACGTGCAGGTACACAATCTACCAAGACGCGTGCAGAGGTGTCAGGTGGTGGGGCTAAGCCTTATCGCCAAAAAGGTACGGGACGTGCTAGACAAGGATCAACTCGAGCGCCTCACTTCAGTGGTGGAGGAGTCGCACTTGGACCAAAACCACGCAGCTATAAGCAAAAGACTCCCAAGAAAATGGTTGCACAAGCGCTCTGGGGAGCCTTGTCTGATCGTGCCGAAGCGGGCAAGATCTATGTTCTTGATAGTTTTTCTGAGGAGAAGCCATCCACCAAGAAGGCTGCAGAGTGGCTTTTAAAAGTTGGTGAAGAAGGATCGGTTCTCCTTGTTGTCAGTTCAGAAGACGAGATTCTAGCAAAGAGTTTTAGAAACTTGCCGCAAGTAGAGGTGGCATTTACTTCGCAACTAAGTGCCTATTTAGTGTTGGTCAATGAAGCTATAGTGTTCACGCCTAAGACGCTCGAGACCTTAAACGGAACTGGTTCTAGTACGAATAAAGAGAGTGCGGAGTAGAGATGAGTGGATTCGACCCGTATGCAATCGTAAAGCGTCCTGTTGTCTCTGAGAAGAGCTACAAGTTGATGGATGAGGGTGTTTACTGTTTCGAGGTGGACGATCGTGCGACAAAAGTCGATGTGCGCTATGCCGTTGAGCAGTTGTTTGACGTTAAGGTTCTTTCCGTGAATACGTTGAATCGCAAGGGTAAGAGAAAACGAAATCGCAAAAACGGAAGCTGGATAAATGGTAGCTCCAAGAAGCATGCAATGGTAAGGCTCGCCGAAGGCGACTCGATCGATTTGTTTGAGAAGTAGGAGTTGTAGTGGCTATTCGAAAGAGAAAACCTACCAGCGCCGGAAGAAGATTTCAGAGCGTATCTGACTTCAGTGAAATTACGAAGGAACGACCTGAGAAGTCGTTGTTGAGGCCGGCAAAATCTTCTGGCGGTCGTAACTCTTATGGGCGAAAGACATCGCGCCATCGTGGTGGAGGCAACAAGACAAGGTATCGCTTGATTGACTTTAAGCGGAATAAAGATGGTGTGCCGGCAAAGGTCGCTGCAATTGAATACGATCCAAATCGAAACGCGAGGATAGCACTCCTGCACTACTTAGATGGTGAGAAGCGCTATATTTTGGCCCCGGCTAAGTTGAGTGTCGGTGACACAGTCGTGTCGGGTGTGGGAGCTGATATCAAAGTTGGAAATGCTCTTCCTCTTAGGGTCATACCAGTGGGAACTACCGTTCATAATGTTGAGTTAAGACCTGGACAGGGCGGTAAGATTGCGCGTTCGGCGGGTATGAGTGTTCAGCTCGTGGCAAGAGAAGGAGAATACGCAACTTTGCGTCTTCCTTCTACTGAGATGAGGCGAGTTCCAATCGAGTGCAGAGCGTCGATAGGCGAGGTCGGCAACTCAGAGTTTGAACTCTTGTCTGTAGGCAAGGCTGGTAGAAACAGATGGAAGGGTGTTCGACCTCAAACACGGGGTGTTGCAATGAACCCGGTCGATCATCCATTAGGTGGTGGTGAGGGTAAAACTTCAGGTGGAAGACACCCAGTGTCTCCTTGGGGTAAACCAGAGGGACGTACCAGGAGTCGTAAGAAGGATTCAGATAAGTTGATAATTAGACGTAGGCGTACGCGCGGAGCCAGGAGGTAGGTGCTTACATGCCCCGTAGTTTGAAGAAAGGTCCCTTTGTTGACGATCACCTTTTGAAGAAGGTGGACGCTCTTAATGCAGAAGGCGAAAAGAGGGTAATTAAGACTTGGTCTCGTAGGTCGACGATCATTCCAGATATGGTCGGACATACGGTCGCTGTTCATGATGGACGTAAGCATGTCCCGGTCTATGTTACCGAATCTATGGTCGGGCATAAGCTAGGGGAGTTCGCCCCGACGAGAACGTTTCGTTATCACGCGGGTCAAGAAAGAGCTGGAAGGCGCAGATAGATGAGCACTGAAACAATGCAATCAGCGAGAGCTACGCATCGCTCATACCAGATGTCAGCCTCCAAGGTTAGAGAAGTTCTCGATCTCATTCGTGGCCAAAGCGTTGTAAAGGCAATGGAGAGACTTTCCCTTACGGATCGTGGAGCTACTGAGGCTGTCGCCAAGGTGTTACGATCTGCGGCTGCCAACGCATCAAATCTCTATGGATTGCCGCCTGAGGAGTTGTTTGTGTCTGAGGCTTATGCAAACGAAGGTGCGACACTCAAGCGTTTTCGACCAAGAGCTAGAGGTCGAGCGGGACGAATCCGTAAGAGAACAAGTCACATTGTGATAGAGGTTCAACGTCTGCCTGAGCAAGAGTTGAGAAGGCTCAGGGAAAAGAGTCGGGAGAACGCCGCCGGTAGAAGAGAAAGACGAGTTAGGGCCTCTCGAGGTGAAAGAGCAAGTGACTCCTCTGTCACAGAGGTGACGAGGCAAGAACAAGAACCCACGGTAAATGAGGCGGAGCCTGCTGTGGAATCAAGCAGCGCGGTGGTACCTGAACACCAAGAGACGTACGTTCAAGAGACGAAAGAAGTGGAAGCCGTGATCGACGGGGAAGAAGAGAAGAACTGATATGGGTCAAAAAGTAAATCCTTACGGTTTTCGCTTAGGGGTAACAACCGACTGGAAATCACGCTGGTTTGATGAGCGTCACTATAAAGAGTGGATCGTTGAAGACTACAAGATTCGTAAGTATCTTATGGAAGAACTTGAGACAGCGGCCGTTTCAAAGGTTGAGATAGAGCGTACTCGTGATCGGCTCAAAGTCGATATTTATACGGCTCGTCCAGGTATTGTGATTGGGAAGAAGGGTTCAGAAGCAGAGCGTCTTCGTCAACACCTGGCAGCGTTGACTGGTAACCCGAAAGTTCAGATCAATATCGAAGAGATCAAGCATCCTGAACTGGACGCGACTCTAGTCGCCCAAGGAATCGCTGATCAGCTGTCCCGTAGAGTCTCCTTTAGACGTGCTATGAAGCGAGCGATCCAGGTCGTTGAAAAGTCTGGGGGTCAAGGCGTGACTGTGATGTGTTCAGGTCGTCTTGGTGGTGCGGAGATGGCCCGAAAAGAGTCTTATCGTGAAGGCAGGGTTCCTCGGCACACTCTTAGAGCAAACATCGATTATGGCTTTCGAGAAGCAAGAACAACGTTTGGCCGTATAGGTGTAAAAGTTTGGATCTATAAGGGCGATATCCTTCCCTACAAGACTGTCTCTGATGAGAAGGCTCAGATTCCTGATGCTGCGCAAGGTGCCGATCGTCCTCGTAGGGTGATTACGGCGGGTGGAGGAAGACGTAAACCCAATCAACCGGTAGGAACTGCGGGTTCGGAGGTCGACGAGTCCATTGAAGAAAGAACGGGCTTGGCTCCTGCAGAGATTCTCGAGTCTCGAGACGCAGATACAGATGCGCTTGAGCGTCTTTTACAAGAAGAAGAAGAGATCGAGCGACGTACCAAGGACTCTGCTCCAGAGGCCCCGCACTTCAAGCGAGAGGTGGACTAAAGATGTTAATGCCAAGGAGAGTTCGTCACCGTAAGGTTCAAAGAGGCCGCATGGGAGGTGTCTCTAAAGGTGGCAACGAAATCATGTTTGGCCAGTTTGGCATACAGGCGCTTGAGCCGGGTTGGATCTCGGCGAGGCAGATTGAAGCAGCTCGTATCGCTATGACCAGACACGTTAGACGTGGGGGAAAAGTTTGGATTCGTATTTTCCCTGATAAGCCAGTTACTAAGAAACCTGCAGAGACGCGAATGGGTTCAGGCAAGGGTAATCCTGAGTTTTGGGTAGCAGTTGTGAAGCCAGGGCGAATCATGTTTGAACTTGGAGGAGTGTCTGAAGAACTAGCTTCAGCCGCTATGAATCGTGCTATTCAAAAACTTCCCATTAAGGCTCGCTTTATCGTGAAGGATGAGTCGAATTCGGTTTCGGAGGTGGGCGCATGACGAGGGCGAAGGATCTTCGTATTTTGGCAGATGTTGAGCTAGATGAGAAGTTGGAGGAAACCAAAAGGGAACTGTTCACCCTTCGTTTCCAACTTGCGACGGCCCAATCGACTAATACTGCGCGTCTGTCGTACTTGAAGAAAGAGATAGCAAGGCTCGTGACTTTGAAGTCTGAACGAGAGAATGCCTTGGTGGATGATGGAGTTGAAAGATGAGCGAAGATAGTGCGATAGAACGAGGCCGGCGCAAGGTCAGAGAGGGCATCGTCGTCTCTAGCGGTATGAACAAGACCGTAGTGGTAGCGATCACTGAAAGGGTACGCCATCCTCGTTATCAAAGGACGGTACAACGTACAAAAAGACTTTATGTGCATGATGCGGAAAGCCAGAGTCGTATAGGCGACACTGTCCGTGTCATGGAGACTCGTCCGATATCAAAGCTGAAGAGATGGCGATTGATCGAGATTGTGGAGCGTGCACGATGATCCAGCAAGAAACTCGGCTCAAAGTGGCTGATAACTCCGGGGCAAAGGAAGTTCTTTGTATCAAGGTGCTCGGTGGATCTAGGCGTCGTTATGCCAGCATTGGTGACGTATTCGTTGCGACAGTGAAAGATGCAATTCCGGGTGCGGCCGTCAAGAAAGGCGACGTAGTCAAATGTGTGGTTGTACGGGTGAAAAAAGAGAAGCGAAGAGCTGATGGAAGTTACATCCGATTCGATGAAAACGCGGCTGTTTTGATTAATGATGCCATGCAACCAAGAGGGACTCGTATCTTTGGTCCTGTTGGAAGAGAGTTGCGTGATAAGAGATTCATGCGCATTGTTTCATTGGCGCCGGAGGTTCTGTAGATGAAGATCAAAAAAGGTGACAAGGTACGTGTGATTGCCGGTAAGGACCGAGGACACGAAGGTGAAGTTCTTCGGGTCTTGCCGAAAGAAGATCGTGTGGTAGTCGCGGGAGTAAATGTGGCTAAGCGCCACACGAAGCCCACCTCTGCAACGACACAAGGTGGAATTATTGACAAGGCCATGCCTTTGCATGTGTCAAATGTTGCGATGCTTTGTTCAAAGTGTGGCCCGACGCGAGTGGGATTTAAGGTGGATGACTCTTCAGAGAAGTCACGTGTCTGTGCGAAGTGTGGTGCTGAACTATGAGTGATACGGTGCAAAGTGTTAAACCTCGTTTGAAAGAACGTTATGAGAGTGAGATCAAGAGGACTCTTCAAGAGTCTTTGGGTCTTGCCAACGTGATGCAGGTTCCCACCCTTGAGAAGATTTCTATTAATATTGGCGTGGGTCGTGCTACACAGCAGCCTTCTTTGATAGAGAATGCGACTCGCGATCTGGAGACGATTTCAGGGCAGAAGGTCGTAGTGACTAGGGCAAAGAAGTCAGTCGCAGGTTTCAAGTTGAGAGCCGGAAATGCAATTGGCGTAAGAGTTACCCTAAGAGGCGATCGTATGTGGGAGTTTTTTGACCGCCTCATTGCTGTGGCAATACCTCGAATCAGAGACTTTAGAGGACTCAATCCCAAGTCCTTTGATGGCCACGGTAACTACACAATGGGAGTGACGGAGCAGTTGATTTTTCCGGAGATTAACTACGATTCCGTAGATGCGACTAGAGGTATGGACATAACCATCGTTACAACTGCCAAGAGTGATGCCCATGGGAAAGCCCTGTTAGACGCTTTTGGATTTCCATTCAAAAGAGAAGGAGCGTAAGGTTCAGTGGCCAAAAAATCGTTGATTGCCAAACAAGCGAGAACGCCTAAATTCAAGGTTCGAGGCTATACGCGCTGTAAAAGATGTGGAAGACCACACGCGGTCTTTAGGAAGTTCGGGCTGTGCAGGATCTGCTTGCGTGAGATGGTTCACGCAGGAGAGATTCCCGGTGTTAAAAAGGCGAGCTGGTAGGGAGTATTTATGAGCATGAGTGATCCCATAGCAGATATGCTGACTCGAATTCGAAACGCAAGTTCTGCAAAACATGAGTCAGTGTTGATGCCAGGGTCTAAGGTCAAGGAAAACTTAGCCAAGATCTTAGAGAGAGAAGGCTTTATAGCAGGATATCGCATGGCGGATGAAGGCGATCGTCCAGGGACGGTCTTAGAGGTCAAGTTGAAGTATTCACCTTCTCGGCAGGCTGCGATTAGCGGTATACAAAGAGTGTCGAAGCCTGGTCTTAGAGTGTATAGGCGCGCTGACGCAATTCCTAGGGTCCTTGGTGGCATGGGAGTCGCAGTTTTGTCGACGTCAAAGGGTCTGATGACCGATAGAGAAGCACGCAAGGCTCATATGGGCGGCGAAGTGATCTGTTATGTCTGGTAGAGTGCGAGGGTTTTATGTCCAGAATCGGTAAAGTGCCTGTGACTGTTCCAACGGGCGTTGAAGTGTCTCTTAGCAGTGACAATAAGGTAGAGGTGAAAGGTCCTAAGGGATCTCTGACGCGTAGTTTTCCTGAACAGGTTTCTATTGTCCAAGAGGGTGCTGTCCTGGTGGTGTCTCGAGCAGATGATTCAAGAACTGCTCGTTCCATGCACGGTCTCAGCCGTACGCTCTTGGCTAACATGATCGATGGTGTAACAGTAGGATTTGCTCGGAACCTCGATATTGTTGGTGTTGGATACAGAGCTTCGACGAAATCGCCAAAAGAGCTTGAGTTGGCTCTTGGATTTTCGCATCCAGTGGTAGTGGAAGCGCCTTCTGGGATTGAATTTACGTGCCCGAGCCCTACTCGTATTACTGTTTCAGGTATCGACAAGGAACTTGTGGGCCAAGTAGCGGCAAATATTCGTAAAATTCGTAAACCTGAGCCCTATAAGGGTAAAGGTGTTCGTTATGAGAACGAGAAAGTTCTCCGTAAAGTCGGCAAGGCCGGCAAGTAGGTATAGGAGATATAGATGTCGGATAGGTCCCATGTCTCTGTGAAAAGGAGACAAAAGCGGCACTTCAGAGTTCGAAAGTTTATCGTTGGCTCTGCCGAAAGGCCGCGCTTAGCTGTCTATCGTTCCAATCAACACATTGTGGCACAGGTTATCAATGACTCTACTGGAACTACTTTGGCCTTTGCCTCCACGTATGATCCGGTCTTTAAAGGTTCCAAAACCGGTAACGTCGAAGCTGCTAAGCGAGTGGGAGCTCTCATTGCCCAACGAGCCAAAGAGGCCGGAGTGTCTACAGTTGTGTTTGACCGTGGAGGATTTGCCTACCACGGTAGGGTGGCGGCCGTAGCGGAGTCTGCCCGAGAAGGAGGTTTGATTTTCTAATGCCTGAGTCAGAGTTTGAAGAGAGAACTATTAAAGTTAATCGCGTAGCAAAGGTTGTAAAAGGTGGTCGAAGGTTTTCGTTCACTGCCCTTATGGTTGTAGGCGACGGCAAAGGAAGAGTCGGCCTTGGATATGGCAAAGCCAAAGAAGCTGGACTTGCTGTACAAAAAGGTATTGAAGAGGCAAAAAAGGCCTTAATCGAAGTGCCTTTGGCCGGGGGTACCATTACTCACCCGATCCTGGGTGAGGCTGGAGCTGGAAGGGTACTGTTGAAGCCAGCAGCTCCAGGTACCGGTGTGATCGCTGGGGGTGCTGCAAGAGCGATCCTGGAGATGGCAGGAATTAAAGACATATTGGCGAAGTCGCTTGGTTCTTCCAATGGAATCAATGTGGCTCATGCAACCATAGAGGGTTTAAGACAGCTAAAAAGACCTGATGAAATAGCAAAGTTAAGGGGTAAAGCTCCAGACGAAGTTACTCCTAACGGAGTGCTAAAGGCTTATGAAGCCTCTCAAAAAGCCAGGAGTGAGGGGTAGTCATGTCGAAGAAGTTGATAGTTAAGCAAGTGAAGTCCTCTATTGGTACTAAGCCTAAACATAGAGGTACGTTGCGTGCCCTAGGTTTGCACGGTATCGGAACTTCCAATGAACTGGCGGACCGTCCGGAGATAAGAGGGATGATTCGTCGAGTTCCTCATTTGATTAGTGTTGAGGAGATTGGCTAAGTTGTTACGCACACATGATTTAAAACCTGCTGCAGGTTCTCATAAAGCACGTAAGCGAGTTGGGCGAGGCACCGGTGGTAAAGGCGGGAAAACTGCAGGTCGTGGTACTAAGGGGCAAGGAGCAAGAGATACGATTCCTTTGGGATTCGAAGGTGGACAGCTTCCGCTCACTCAACGTTTACCTAAGTTAAAAGGGTTCAAAAATCCTTTTCGAGTTTCTTTTTCTGTGGTGAATCTCTCTACGTTAGAAACCTTGGCTTCTCAAGGTGTCGTGGTTATTGATCCAGAGGTCCTTTACTCGAGAGGTGTTGTGCGAAAAGGTTCGTTGGTCAAGATACTTGCAGAAGGTTCGCTAACTAAAGCTATTACCGTATCTGCTCACGGGTTCTCTGCAAAGGCAGCATCTGAGATTAGAACTCTTGGTGGTTCACCGATTGTCCTTGAGCGACCTAACGGTGGACGACGTGTACCTGCTCAAGGTAATGCTTTGATGAATCGATAGTGCTATAGCAGCGATGACTGGTGGGCAGTTTTCCCATAGACGTGTTAGATTCATTAAATATATAGTGTCTCAATGAGGCTTTGGCGTGTTTAATTTTGAGGAGTACGGGCTGTGCTGTCAAGCCTAAAGAATGTATTCAGGGTACCAGATCTTAGAAACAAAGTCTTGTTTACTCTGCTGATTATAGCGTTGTACCAGCTCGGAGCTAACATTCCAGTACCAGGTATTGATTTTCATCAAATACAAACTCTTGAGTCCCAGGTAAATGGCGGTGTGTTTGGCTTTCTCAACCTGTTTTCCGGTGGAGCGATAGCCAGGGCAGCACTCTTTGGCTTAGGAGTTATGCCCTATATAACTTCTTCGATTATCATCCAGCTGCTAACGACAGTAATACCCAAACTTGAGGAGTGGCGAGACCAAGGAGCGGTCGGTGAAAAGAAGATAACACAGACCACAAGGTATCTGACCATAGCACTGGCGCTCATGCAAGCTACTGGATTGGCGTTTATTTTTCATGACGGTGGAACGGGTCTGCTGACGAACGGCAAGCCGGTAGATCTGATCCCATCTTTCACCGTTCCCAGAGTCCTTTTTATCGTTCTTACCCTTACGGCAGGTACTGCACTTGTTATGTGGATGGGCGAGCTGGTCACCCAAAGAGGTATTGGTCAGGGCATGTCGATACTGATCTTTGCCAATGTCGTAGCTAGTTTGCCCTCTGCCGGTCGAATTATCCTAGCCGATGCAGGTTTGTTGAAGTTCATCGTTGTCTTCATAGTCGCAGTCGGTATCTTGGTCGCGATCGTCTTCGTTGAACAAGGTCAAAGACGTATACCCGTGGTATTTGCGAGACGCGTTGTGGGTAGGAAGATGTACGAGGGAGGCAACAGCTATATTCCTCTCAAGGTGAATCAAGCCGGTGTTATCCCGATCATCTTTGCTTCTTCTATTCTTTACTTTCCTGTCCTTCTGGCTAGCATCATTCCTTGGACTGCCTTTAGATCGTTTGTGAACAACCATTTAGTGTCTTCTACAAGCCTGTTTTATATATCTATATACGGTGTCCTCATCGTGATGTTTACTTTCTTTTATGTTCAAGTATCCTTTGATCCGCATCAACAGTCGGAGATTATCCGCAAACAAGGCGGATATATACAAGGGGTACGACCTGGACCAAATACTGAAAGATACTTAGGACAGATTCTTAATCGTATTACTTTTCCAGGCGCATTGTTCTTAGCCTCGGTGGCGTTGATCCCGGCTATTTTGTTGGCACTGTGGCACGTTAACAACGTCCCATTTGCTGGAACTACTTTGCTGATTGCCGTAGGCGTCGGCTTGGAAACTTTAAAACAGATCGACTCTCAACTTACAATGCGAAACTACGACGGTTTTCTTCGTTAGCTCGAGGTCTAAAAGAAATGGCAACTCCTACGCGTATCATCATGCTTGGAAAGCAAGGAGCCGGTAAGGGTACACAGTCGACGCGACTCTCTCATCACTACGTTATTCCTCATATCTCTACAGGAGATATGTTGCGCTCAGCTGCACGAGGAACCTCTGAATTTGGTCAGTTGGCAAGGGCCTACATGGAAAAGGGAGA
>JAJYFP010000130.1 GCA_021790855.1 Actinomycetes bacterium | reverse complement strand
ATAACGATCCGACCATCACATCCCCTTTTCGTCTGTTCGTGAATCTTTCCGTTCACAAAACGTCGAAGCTCCGCAGGAGCCAACACTAACTTCGAGTAGTGGGTTCTTGCGGAGAAGCCTGTCAACATATTGAAGACCTCAGTAAGGTCAGCTCCTATCTCTGGATCAGAACTCAATAGGCCGAAGTCTTCGTAAGACTTGGCCGTCTTTGCGTTGTAGTTTCCCGTACCTAGATGAAAGTACCGATTTAGCCGGGTCCCTTCTTTGCGCACCACGAGTGCGGCCTTGAGATGGGTCTTTAGCCCAACGAGTCCATAGACCACATGGACACCCGCCTCCTCAAGCTTCCTAGCCCAGTTTATGTTAGCCAACTCGTCGAATCGAGCCTTCACTTCAACGAGAACAGCAACCTGCTTGCCTTGTTCAGCGGCCCTAACCAGAGACTCCACTATGGTAGAGTCTCCTGAGGTTCGATATAAGGTCTGTTTGATCGCAAGTACATCAGGATCGTCTGCCGCCTGAGAGATAAACTGCTCAACCGACGTAGAGAAAGACTCGTAAGGGTGATGAACTAACACATCATGCTCTCGCAAGACGCTAAATATGTCTGCCACAACTCCAGACTCATCGACTATCGCAGGTGGTGGCACAAGGGGTGCAGCAGGTGACTTTAGCTCTGGACGATCCAAGGCGTAAAACGTCCAAAGACTATCTAAAGCCAAAGGTACATTCAAACGATAGACGTCGTCTGGGTGAAGTTCAAGCTCCTCGATGAGAAGCGACACGATATCTTGGTCTGCTTGAGCGTCTATCTCCATCCTCACCGCTCTGCCGAAACGTCTGCGCCTTAGTTCGGACTCCACTAAGAGCAACAGATCGTCCGCTTCACCCTCTTCAAGGATGATATCAGCGTTCCGTGTGACCCGAAAGTAGTGTCGCGACCCGATACTCATACCAGGAAATAAAAGATCCGCATGCGCACTTATCACCTCCTCAAGCGCGATGTATCTACCTGAATCAAGCAGTTGCACAAAGCGTGGCACCAATGGCGGTACCTTCACTCTCGCGATACGGAGCTCATCTTCAGGACCTCCGTACACCTTTACAACCAGATTTAACGAGAGATTCGATATATACGGAAACGGATGAGAGGGATCGACTGCTAAAGGTGTAAGAATCGGGTAGATATCCTCAACAAAGAGCTTTTTAAGG
The DNA here is from genome assembly GCA_021790855.1 of Actinomycetes bacterium. Next base: position 2,284 of record JAJYFP010000130.1, on the reverse strand, counting down.
TATGAGATCTCATCTTGAGTAAGTTCAGAGTACTCCACAACTGAGATACCCTCACGAACCAGACTTGTCTTTAGGGTTGGCCAGATCAACTCCACTTTGTCAAGCAGTTCATCCATCTCTGCCTTTACGGCCTGAAGTTGCTCTCGAGGCTTTAGTCCGTCGGGCGATCGTAATCTATTGTTTGAGGCTAGCTGATCTTTTAACCCAGCTACTCGCACTTGGAAGAACTCATCGAGTCCTTGAAATAAGATAGCTAAAAACTTCGTCCTCTCGAGCAGCGGAACTGAGTCATCTTCGACAAGGCCGACTAACCTGTTTGCAAACGCGAGCCATGAAAGCTCCCGGTTGATAAAGCGAATTGGACCATAGTTCCTTATTTTTTCAAGTGCTTCTAACTCCACACCTAGTAAAGTATGGCTAATGAGGCGAGTTTCGTTCACAAATGAGAAATTTCCCTATGAGGTTTCAGATAGTTGGTAGACAAGACGCAGGTTGAAGAACGCAGCTCTAAGAAGACATCCAAAACTAGATCAAAGGTAAGTCTCCCAAAACGGCGAACCGAACTGGGTCTGCTCGTTTTGGCAAACCTTGCAACCGTCGTAGCTTTTTTCCTAGCAAAGTACGGACTAAATCAAAGTTACGTCCCTACTGTCGATCCATACTTAGTAGCTATAGTTCTAGTACCTTACTTCGGCCACCTGGCAAACCGTGTAAGCGCTCCAGAGGCCGACCCAGTTTTCCTTCCAGTAGCAACCTTACTAAATGGGATCGGGTTCGTAATGATCGAACGTCTTGATCAGACCGAGGCTCATCTTCAGGTCCTCTGGACGGCACTAGGGGTGGGCCTTTACATCCTTACCCTGGTAGTCGTGAAGAACTCCGATACCTTAGACCGTTTCCGATACATTTTGGTTATTTTGGGAATTGGCCTGGTTCTCTCTCCTCTCGTTCCTGGAATCGGCGAAAACATAAACGGGGAGAGGCTATGGATACACTTCGGGCCTCTATCGTTTCAGCCAGTAGAAGCGGCGAAGCTACTGCTCGCTCTATTTTTCGCATCGTATCTAACTGAAAAACGCGATCTTCTCAAACGCCTCTCACTTAGACATCTCCGGTCGATAGGGTCCACACTTCGAAGCTTTGGTCCATTGGGTGCAGCATGGGCCATTGCAATGATGCTTATGGCAGCAGAACGCGACGTTGGTTTTGCTCTTTTGATCTTTGCGACCTTTATCATAACCGTGTGGCTCGCTACCGCTAACAAGACCTTTTTGTTCCTCGGATCGGTACTTTTTGTCATAGGTGCCTTTGTGGCATCAAAGCTGTTCGCTCAGGTCAACGAACGCTTTACGATATGGATAGACCCATGGAAGTACGCTCAGGGAATAGGATATCAAATCGTTCAAGCCCAGTACGCTCTCGGAACTGGTGGGTACTCCGGAACAGGGCTCGGACAAGGTCATCCCTCAGTTATTCCTGTTGTTACTTCGGACTTTATCTTCGCAGCTATAGGTGAAGAACTCGGATTACTAGGTACCACGGCCATACTGTTTGCTTTTTTGATTCTAGTCGGTGCTGGCTTGAGGGCAGCGATGAGGGCACGATCTCAGTTCTCATCCCTAGTAGCAGCCTCGTTCACCTTAACCTTTGGCCTACAGACCTTTTTCATCATCTCAGGTGTAGTAAGGATTCTCCCTCTCACGGGAGTAACGTTACCTTTTGTCGCTTACGGTGGATCTTCTCTAGTCGCTAACTACGTTCTCATCGCTGTGCTTGCCCGAATATCGCACGAAGGCAATGAGGTTCTCCTCTTTGGCCCCCAACAACCGCAAAGTCAAAAACGATAGGTACTCTTAGCCTCATCGCAAAACACAGCGCGAGTCGATGATCTTCAAGATGTTACGTCTTTGAGTCTGCGAACTACTGCTTCTTACAAATCCAGCAGCAGCACTTGACTTAAGGCCAAACTTACGAACTTCGCACACAGATAAAGTTAGAACTATGAACTGAACCAAAGGTATCGTCATAACCAAAGCAAACCACTCGTAGTGGTCTAAACGTCTCACGATTTACCAAGCTTAGAATAGCTGCATACAGTACCTTTATCGCGACTCGTCGAAGAGGGAGATATCTGCAAGGATTGGCACCGGTAGGTCAGAAGAGAGCGCCATCAAAATAGCGTCAGAAGCTCTAGAACCAAAGGTCTTCACATTTCCTTGAGTCGATGACACTGCAATCTCTGCTACGTAGTTGCCTGCTTGTATATCTCTAATTGCAACGTACT
>JAJYFP010000129.1 GCA_021790855.1 Actinomycetes bacterium | reverse complement strand
TGTCGTACAGAGAATAAATCTAGGACTTTACGCTATTCTTGCCCAAATGAAAGCCACCTCCAACTGGCGAAAGATAGCCGAGGAGATTTGGCCCTTCGTTCTTGGGGAACCAAGCACTCCAATCGGCGAGGAGGAGCAAAGGTGGATGAAGGCACGTGAGCACCCTGACTCGAAACAACCAGGATACTAAAGTTTGGGGAGGTCTCTCATCCTACTAAATGCGTCGAAGATCACCTGTGTAGAACTCATAAAGCACGGCAAAGAGTAGTAAAGGATCCGACAGTCTACCTTAGAGGGGTCAACGATGATCTCTTCGACGACCGTCGCTGGCACAGGATCTGAGACTAGCTCGAAGGAAAACACTCCTCCAACTGCACTAAACCAACCTCTTCCAGTTGCCGTAGAGAGCCTGTCGGCTAGGTCACTTGAGGGTACCTCAGCTATAGTTTCCGCCACCTTTACCACCAAAGTACCTACTCTTGAAGACTGCGTATAAGGGTACACCGCTAAAGAAGAGGCGAGAAGTGACGCTCCTCTACCGAAGCTACGCCTATGAGGATCAGACCCCGTCGCACCCTGCTGTTCGTAGGGACTGTAGCCAATGACTCTCGAATGAGTACTCATCTCCATCACCACCAATTTTAACCTAAGTACGCCCGCTATCAGAGGTCGACGGTCTCTTTAAAAAGTAGTCGGCTAGTATTTTCGACAACTTTCAGCCGTACTTGACTGTGACATTGAACAAATACTTCCTTCGAAAACTGCCACTTCTGACTACAGACTATTACAACTCTGATTAGCCAACATATACCGTGTTAAAGTTATCCTCTCTATAAGAGATTCTCCTTACACCGCCTCTAACTATCTCTATATCCCAGAGACTACCTTTCGCACAGCGAAGAGGAGTTCCCACTCGTTCCATGTTGGAGCCTATAAGCCTCTCAACAAGTTCACGAGCCACGTTCCCATGGGTGCATGCGACGTAGAATCCGTCTCCGCCAAGAGACAGAAGGAAACTCTGAAGCGCAACATACGTCGTGTTTTCCGCCAGGCGCTCGTCTAACTTGATCTCTAGACCAAGAGCATCACCTAGGGGGTCTAGCGTTTGAACACATCTCTTGTACGGGCTCGAAAACAGCGCAGTAAAAGTACCTTCTTTGAGAAACTCTGCGATCGCTTGAGCTTGTTTTATGCCAGCCTGGTTTAGGGAGCGTTCGAACTCTTGCTCTTCCCACGAGCTTCTCTCACCAGCCTTTGCGTGTCTAACTACGACTACTCGCACGGCAACTCCTTATGCAAATAGCTTATCGCTACTTTACAACATAGGGGCATCGACTGTCCGGTTTCTTCCCTTAGATCATAGTGTTACTCAGTGTTAACGCTAACTTCACGAGTTGGGTCCTCAACCCACTCTGACCAGGAGCCCACATAGACCTTTGCATCTTGCATCCCCAAATACTCAAGTGCAAGAGCCATAAAAGATGCTGTCACTCCAGACCCACAGTATGTCGTCATCAGCGAATCGGGGCCAAGACGATGTTCTGTAAAAAACGACTCTAATACGAGCTGATTTAAGCCAGTAGTTGGATGAAAGACCGACGAGTAAGGCAGGTTGAGAGCCCCTGGTATATGGCCTGCAACTTTGTCTATCGGCTCTGAGATACCCAAGTATCTAACTTGTTCACGTACGTCAATCAAACACGCCTTGCCCTCTAAGACATAGTTGACTTCCACGAAGATTTCCTTCCGGTTAGCTTCATCAAATCGAAATTCAGAGGCTTCAACTGAAGCTATCTCTGTAGAGACAGCGTTCCCTTCAGCAGTCCAGCGTTGGAACCCACCGAGAAGTACTGCGACCGATCGATGACCAAAGTGTCTGAGCGTAAGAGCACCTCTAGATGCAGCTAGAGAGTCACCTTGATCGTAAAAGACAACGAAATCACTTGAATTAACTCCAACTTCGGATAAAGCCTCCTCAACATCTTTAGCCTGAGGCAGGGGGTGGCGACCCTTTCCTCCTGGTAAATCAGATAGAACCTTCTCAAACTCAATAAACTTAGCGTTTGGCAGGTGTGCACGTTCATAGTACGCTTTGCCTACATCTCTTCCCAAAAGCCAACTCACGTCGATCACTGCCACACTCCGGTCTCGTTGAGCCACAAGTCGCTGAAGTTCCCGTGGGGAGATAAACGTTCTATTGTCTGTCATTAGTGAAGACCTCTTCTATATTGTGGACTAGGCAATCGACTCAGACGGGTACAACCTTTGAGCAACTTGATACCGAAGATCATAGCTGTTGATTTCAGTGCGTCTTGCAAACCCAAAACTGGTGATAACTCAATCTGGGTGCCCTCAAGCGTCTTCCCTTTTACAACGATTCAAGTATCTCATCCGGCAACTCGGGATCAACTAGCAGTTAACCTGCTTTCCGAGACAAAACATGGCATCGAAGGTTCAAAGAGGATTTTGTTAGCTTTCAAATTCGCTTTTTCACATCCAGCTGCATTTCTCAACACACTTTGCTCCGCCTCAGCTTGGTACCTGGAGATGAACGCCTTAGCGTCTCTAAACTATCCCTTGCTGCTGAGACACAGTATCTACACCGACTCTTGGCTGCGGAGATCAAAGATACAAGCGACAACACGAACAACCGCTTTTAGTCGCCAACAAATTAAATTAGTAGAATCAACGCTATCTAGGGGTCACCCTAGTTCAACCACGATGATTGACTATTTATCAAACACGAAGGTTCGATCGACCCTGAAAACGTTGGACGAGTTCAGAAGGTGCAACATTAGAGCAAGAAGCTATAGCAAGCAAAGTTTCATCTCCTCACCGTTTCAACTTTACGGATCTGTATCCGTTGGTAGCGATGTTGAGTGCTGGCCATCACTCATTCAGATAAGCAACTTAACTAAATCCGGACGAGACCGAACTCACGTCGTCCAAACCAATCTCTGGATCGCCAGCCTAGTTATGGATGCAAGGTTATATGCCATGTTTGACCAGGGATATCTATGCTCCAACGGCCCAAAGCGGCTCGAAAGTTAGATCTTAGGTGTGCCAGTCTAAAGATCTCGTCTCCGCTGCACGAACCACTTTGAATCTTGGTCTACCTAGGAATTAAGTGGCTAAGAAAGGCTCGAGCAATCTGACAAAGTCCAGCTTCGAAATCTTATAGGAGCAGATCCCTACAGATTCAATAAAGTGTAGTGGTCTTCGATCGATACAGCCAAGATGCTACAGCTAGAGCGATACCTCCAACAATCTCGACAAAAAACGAGGCCTGTGCATAAGGAGCACTAAGGCTATCTTTGAATCCAAACAGTCCAAAATTTATGGAAATCAACAGCGCTGCTGCTGTGCCTACGAGAAACGTTGCCGAAAGAACAAGCCACAGCATTCTCCTCCTAAGCACCAAAACGAGCACAAGTGCCAACCCAACTACGGACTGCCCTAAAAACATGTATCCGATCACGAAGATACTTCTATAGCCAC
>JAJYFP010000128.1 GCA_021790855.1 Actinomycetes bacterium | reverse complement strand
TACGGGTCCCGCACTTACATGTCTGTCCCTATTCCGTTTTCAAGGAGCTACTGGTACTTCTTCGATTGGTACCACCCACCAAATGGGAGTTATAAAACTAGTTGGGGGTGAGAGTTAATCGGTCGTTTTGGAGAGAATTTTTCAAATACTTTTTACTCGTTCGCAAAGTCGCTGCTAAAGTATAGGAGTACAAAAATATGTATGCAAATATGTGCAACTTCACAATTTCAACCTAGGTACGAGGCGATAGAACAATGACAAACGCTCAAGATCCCCCCTCTCAGATCGCTCTTGGTGACGTCTTGGGACAGACATACCTCGGTCTTCGTCTCGTAGTCGGTACCAACACCGACCTCAAACGACCCGTAAGCGGTGCACACGCTATAGAGGTCGCCAATCCGTCAAGATGGGTATCAAGTAACTGGATCGCTCTTACCACGGGACTTAGGCTAAAGTCACGCCCACAAGCACAAAGAGAGCTCATACAAGAACTCAAAACCAACGGAATTACCGCACTTGGATTTGGGCTCGGAGTAAACTTCAATACTACTCCTAAAGCCCTCATCGAGGAGGCAGTCGCACTGGAGTTTCCTATATTTACGGTCCCCTACACAACGGGATTTGCCGAGGTGATAGCGTTCGTCAATCAGTCTCTAGCGAGTCCCCACCTAAACACCTTGTTACGATTTGTTTCGATGCAGGACTACCTACTATCTTCGCTGTCTGAACCCACCCCTTTGAGTTCGATATGCAGTCGAATGGCCCAGCTCCTACAGGTAGAGGTAGTAATTTTAGACCCACGCTACAACGTCATCGCCTCTAATCAAAGAAGCACCAGCATGGATCAGCATAAGGAGATAGCAGAAGCGGTAAGACGACAGTTGCAGATAGAGCTACCTCATCTAGAGAGTGCTTCGTCTTCTCAACGTAAAGATAAGTTAGGACACCACTTTCGACCGTGGACTGCCGATCCTGCCGATGAGTTCGAACTCGAAAAAGTCGACGACGAAGTAGGAGCCGCCGAGTACGTCTCAGCAGTTATAGACTTCACGACCTCTAATCTCGCCGGAACTGCCATATCTGTAGGAAATAGAAGTGCCATACTAGGTTGGCTCGTTACACTCGATGCCACCAAGTCCGGATCATCAGCTCATCTTCGGTTGCCTCTTTTGAGATCAACTGCTCACCTTGTAGCCGCCACTTTACAGCAACAACAAAGTAGGCTACGAACGACCGATACTAAAAGACGTTCCCTCATGCGAGAGTTGATGACTACATCTACTCAACATAACCCCACAGAGTCCCACACCGCATTGCGACGACACTCTATTGAAAGTCTACTTTCTCTTGGTATCGAGACAGAGTCTCCCGGATGGACTCTTTACATCGAACCAGAACAGTTACCCATCCGAGGAACTTTGACGATGAGTGAGTTAAATCAACTTGCAACTACGATTGTAAGCCATCTAAAGTCTCCTTATCTCATTGACCTACCTCCCAGGGGCGTCACTCTATATATACAAGAAGAACCCTCAGAGTTTGAAACGTTCGTCAAGACGTTAGCAGAAACAAACACCTATCTCATTGGCATCTCTGAACGCTACAGTGGACTGAGGTGTATTTTGCAGATGACGAGAGAGGCTGAGTACTGCGTCTCCCTCTTAAGAGAGAACAGCTCGGGACCAGGTTTATATGGAACTCAAGTACGAAGTTTCCAAGAGCTTTCTCTCACGGAGTACGTCGAGTCTTACGTTCCTAAAGATTCGCTAAGACAGCGACGCCTTCGACACTTAGATCCTATCTTGAATCAGTCAAGTCTCATCAATACAATGCGGGTCTTACTAGATCACAACCTAGACATTAACTCTGCTGCGAAAGAACTGAACATCCACCCGAACTCCTTACGATATCGTGTTCAAAAAGTCGAGGCAGAACTCGGCATCTCATTACGTAACTTTCACGATTGCGTAGAGTTGTTCTTGGCACTTAGGGGAAGAACTACTAAGTAGAAGAGTCCAGTAAGATAAGACCTGATGTCTTTATCAAAGCGTCGTTTTGATTGATAAAGAATCCTTCGTAGTTTGGGTACCGTTCAATTAAAAACAGTACTTCTTCACCTCCTGCGACTAACGCTGTTGCAAAGGCATCACAGAGCCAGAGTTCCTCACCGACGACAGTCCCAGATACTGCTGCTATCTCGTCACCAAGTGGGTTAGTTATGTGCACTCCTCGTTCATAGATCCCAGATGTAGCTACAGCGGATTCCACCTCCAAAACCGCACAGATGGCCTCTCGATTACGCGGATGTTGGACACCCACCTCCTGTTTCCAACCTGGAAGCAGCGCCACGTCGCCACCACCATTAATTCCACCCGATTCGACACCACAACTTGCAAGCGTCTCAAGTGCCTTTCCGATGGCCCAACCTTTCACCAAGCCTGTCGGATCGTAGCCACCATCCAAAGTCCACGGATCAAAGTATCCTCCAGTTACCTCTAATGCTCGGTAACTTAGCAACATGACCTCATCAAAGTCATCTGAAGGTTCTTGGATCTCGCCTCGCCTAAACCTCGATAGCTCTGAGTCTTGGATCCAAGTGCTAAAACGCGCTTCCACCTCCGCTATCGTCTTTGCACCTTCGTCTATCGCATGCTGTAAGCTCTCTTCGGATGCGTCTACGGCATCTACGAAGAAATTAAATACTGTACCCATAGCCTCTAGCGGACGAACAATCATTTAAAGTGAAGCTGGTTCAATGCATTTTGCAAAGACATCGCATATGCCTCACTTGTATAGGTTGCACCTGTGATAAGGAGAATATGAGTGCCGTTCGCTTTAAACACCTCAGATCGAAGTGTTGGGACTACCTGCTGCTCAAGCTGGGTAGAGTAAGCATCCAAGGTCTTGATGGAGCTTACTCCGACATCAACGATCTTGTTCTTGGCAACGGTCACCTTTACTGAGATCTGGCCGTACCCATAGCTGATACTCTTCCCAACGGCCGATCCGTTTACAACTGGGGTACTCGCCAAAGGGGCAGCTGTCGTAGATTTTTTTGGTGAAACCGACCCCGTTTTTACCGTCGTTGTTCCACCTTGTTTGCTATCGGTCAACGTGGTACTTGTACTGAGGGCAGAGTTTTTTGTTCCATGAAGCAAAGTAACTCCAAAGAACCCTCCTATCGCTGCTACAACTACTGTGAAAAGCTTCTTCAACCAACAACCTCCATCACAAGCTATACGACTCTTCATGTAGTGCGCTAAATGAGACTCCGACGCGAAGAAGGGCTCTTTGAAGTTCTTCAACGAACCCATCAGACCCACTTATAAAGATCTCCCTATCCCTTAAGTCTTCTACTTTCTTCACAAGATCCTCCATGGTGACCTCTCCACGAGAGCCTACGACGGTGTGCAGTGATCCCTTCTTATACTTTACGAGCTCCGCCAACTCGTCCAAGAGAACTAGGTCTTCTTCAGAAGAGACCCTGTAGATCACAGTT
>JAJYFP010000127.1 GCA_021790855.1 Actinomycetes bacterium | reverse complement strand
ATGGACCAAAGGGGCTTCAGTCCCAGTACGCGTACTGTCCTCGGATCCTACACCTGTGGACGTGTTATTTTATGTGGAAGACTACTGGAGTTATCATCCAAGAGGGCAGCAGGCAGCGCAAGCGTTTTCTCGTACTATGACCCGACTTGGGATTGACTTTGCCATCTTAGGTGCAGAGGAGAAGACGGTAGGTGACTCCCAACGCCTTGCAGGTGAAAAGGGCCTCTTTGATGCTCTCGTCGAAGATGTTACTGCGATATTGGCCAAGTACGAGTTCCAGAGAATCGTTACCCCGGATCCGCACGCATTCAATGCGTTGGTGAAAGAGTATCCAAAACGTGGCTTTACCTATGACGTCCTGCACTATACGCAGCTCCTATCACCTCGCATCCAGGAGATGAACTTTGTAAACGCAATAGAAAAGAAGGTGACTTTCCACGATCCGTGTTATCTTGGTCGTCACAATGGAGAGTATGACGCTCCCAGAAAGCTTCTTAGGGCAATTCCAGGAATTGACTTAGTCGAGATGGGAAGATGCAAGGAGAACTCTTACTGCTGCGGAGGTGGCGGCGGAGGCATGTGGCTTGATGGATTCAACTCAAATCATCTCTCCGAACGACTTTCAGAGCGAAGAGTAAGAGAGGCGGCGGCAACGGGAGCAGATATCTTGGCTGTGTGTTGTCCATATGAAGTCTCTCGCTTTGAAGATGCGGCCAAGTCGACGGGGAACGAACACTTAAAGGTGGTTGACATAGTCGAACTACTAGATGAGGCTCTTGGGGGAGCCGAGACAATATAGATGTAGTTGGTTTTACCGAATCCAACTTTTTGAGTTGGAACGGAAAGTTGAAGAACGAATGAAAGGGGGAGTATTGAAGATCGTCGTAGGTATGCGGCAGTTGGCGGACTTAGTGGAGGAACTTGAAGTAGCGGACTCTCAGGTGGACATCGACCGAGACTTCGTTAAGTTCGTGTCCAATGAATGGGATGAAGCAGCGTTGGAAGAGGCGTTGCTGATCAAAGAGTCTGTTGGGGGAGAGGTGGTAGTTGTAGCCCTTGATGAACCCGACGTCGATCAGACTCTATATAGTGCGATTGCCAAGGGAGCGGACAGAGCCGTAAAGATAGTTGGAGTTGAAGAAGGTTGGACTCCTACCAGAGTTCGGGCGCAACTGCTTGCTAAATGGCTGGAGTCTGAGAGCGACTGGGATGCCTTCTTTACTGGTGTTCAGGCCGCAGATGATTTGGATGGCCAGTTGGCAGGATTAGTCGGTTCAACCTTGGGGATCCCTCATGCGGCAGTAGTCTCTAAGGCAGAGCCGCAAGGGTCTTCTCTACGAATTACCCAGGAGATCGGCGGTGGTACTTTGGCAGAATCAGTAGCTACTGGAAAAGTGGTCCTCGGTATTCAAGCTGGCCGTCAAGCACCGAGATACGCTCCTATCACGAGGATTCGTCAAGCGATGTCCTCCTCCTCGATCGAGACCTTTGAAGCTCAAGACATCGATGAAGGTGTTGGTCCAAAGGTTAGAAAACTCTATCCGCCTGAGAGCAAGGGGCAAGCAACCATGTTAGAGGGCGATCCCGTCGAGGTCGCTGAGAAGATAGTTGAGCTTATTCGAGCTAAAGGTTTGATTAGGTAGGGAGCAGCATGTCAAGAGACGTTTTAGTTGTAAATGAAAGAGTTCAAGGAGAAAACCCGGATCTCACCTTTGAGCTGATCGGGAAGGCGAAAGAAGTTGCTAGCGCTTTAGGTGGATCTGTCGCGGTTGCCATGATCGGAGATCTATCAGGTATTGATGCCTTTGGTGCTGCTGATCGAATCTATAGCGTTGAACACGAGGCTCTGACTTCGGGATACTCTTCTCAAGCGTGGGAAGAGGCTGTCTTGGCAGTTGTTGACCAAGTCCACCCCAAGTTGATACTTTTTGGAACAGGTACCATAGGGATAGACCTTGCAGGTTCAATCGCCATGAAAGTGGGCGGCCCTATCGCGTCTTATGTGGTAGACCTTTTTGTTGAAGGGGAAGACATAGTAGCAACCTCTCAACTCTATGGCGGAAAGCTTTTAGCAGAGAGCGTGCTTGACGGCGATACGGTTGTGGCTACGGTGATAGCTGGCTCTTTCTCTGGCGATGCCGGCAAAAGTGGAGGTTCTCCAGAGATCCTAAGTGTAGATCCGCCTTCGTCGTTGACGAGTCTCTCCTTGGTCTCAGGTGCAGTTAGAGAACCAGAGAAGTCGGGCGTAGACATTACAACTTCAGACCTCTTGGTCTCTGTCGGTAGAGGTGTCGGTTCGCAGTCCAATATCGAAATGTTGCAAGAACTTGCAGATGCGTTGAAAGTTCCTCTATCTGCGTCCAGACCTGTCATTGACCAAGGTTGGCTGCCAAAACCCCATCAGGTTGGAAAATCCGGTAAGAAAGTCAAGCCTAAGGTCTACCTTGCGTTTGGTATCTCTGGTGCGCCTGAACATCTTGAAGGAATGCGCAGTTCAGAGCTGATAATTGCATGTAATACCGATCCAAAGGCGCCTATCTTTGAGGTGGCACACTATGGAACAACACTGGATCTTTTTGATCTAGTGCCGGAGATTCTCGAGAAGCTTGAGGCATAACTTTCATGTTCCTAGACGCCATTGTTGAAACTCGGAAGATCTTTGGGGGTGAGACATCCCTCGAGAAACTGGCATTTTATCTGTTGTCCTTTGTGACTTTGGTGATTTTTTTCACTGGTCTCATTCGCCGAATCAAGAAGTATCAAGCGGGACGCAAGTTGATGGGCTGGGACTTTCGAGGTGGGAAAGATAAAGGTATTGACGAGGTCACTGAGCCTCCGTCAACTATTCAGTCGTTGCGCGATGTAGCCACTCATAAAACTATCTCACGTAAGAAACACTCAGTTGGTGGAGCTCACCTCCTTATGTTTTGGGGATTCATAGGCCTTTTCTTGGCGACGACGATTCTTTCACTTGATTACGACGTCTATGGAAATATCACCAGGATCTTTTTCGGTAAGGAACGTTCCTTCTTTAAGGGTTGGTTCTATCTAACTTATAACTTTGTCTTCAATATTGCCGGTTTAGCAGCACTTTTGGGCGCTATTTTGTTGCATGTGCGTCGAACCTTCTCCAAAGAGAAAGAGCTTGACTACGAGAGAGCGCATAAACCAGAAGAGGGATATAAGCGCGTTAAGATGGCTCTTGGGGATCACGTCTTTGTGGGTGGGTTGTTGCTCATCATCGTCACCGGATTTTTAATTCAAGGACTTCGAATCGACGGTTCAAACTTTCCGTCTTTCGAAAAGTGGACCTTCATGGGCTATCTAGTTGGAGAGATCTGGCGAGTTGTAGGGGTAAATGCCGGACTGGCTCGTGGGATTCACTCATTCTTATGGTGGATACATATACTCATGGCATTAGCGTTTGTCGCGTATCTACCATTTTCTAAGGCTCTGCACATTCTCAGTTCTCCGACGAACTTGGTGCTTCGGCACCCCGCCACTACGAGAG
>JAJYFP010000126.1 GCA_021790855.1 Actinomycetes bacterium | reverse complement strand
CGAAGTTATGTGCAGCCGAAATTAGCTCAAGACTCGTCCCTGAAGGCACACCATCTTGATCTTCAACAAGGACCCAAATACTACCGTTCATTAGTTCTCTAACTCTCCTCTACCTAGAACTCACACGACTTTGAGTTGCTCAAGATACTCAACAATCTTCACAAAAGCCTCACCATCATCCTCTACCACCTGGCCGGCCTGACGAGCTTCCGTCTCCCTTACAGCAACGATCATCTCCCTGGCGCCGCTGCCTCCTACGTTGTTCCCATCAAGTCCTAGGTCATCAAGAGACAGGGACTCGATGGGTTTTGACTTGGCCGCCATTATTCCTTTGAAAGATGGGTATCTAGGTTCAACCACTCCGGCAGTTACAGATATCACTAGGGGTAGCTCTGACTCTATCTCATCATATCCAGACTCGCTCTGCCTCTGTATTAGTGCTCGTGTACCGGTTATAGTCACCTTCTTAGCGAACGACACAGCCGCAACTCCAAGCAACTCGGCTATCTGAACAGGAACGGTACCTGTATATCCGTCAGACGACTCCGTGGCAGATATCACGAGATCAAAAGGATTGCGCTTAATGGCAGCCGCTAAAACCTTTGCCGTTGAGAGAGCGTCAGACCCAGAAAGTCGCACATCACTAACTAAAACTGCCCGAGACGCTCCCATAGCCAAGGCAGTCCGAAGTCCAGATGTCTCTCCATTTGGCGCCATGGAGATTAGGGTCACCTCTCCACCGCCAGCAGCATCGACTAGCTGCAGAGCCATCTCAACTCCATAGGAGTCTGAGTCGTCCATAACTAACTTACCTTCCCTAATCAAATGGAAAGAGTCGGGCGCTAACCGTCCCGGAGCTGCCGGGTCTGGGATTTGTTTTACACAAACCGCTATGTTCATGAACAGGCTCCTTCTATGCCTAATAAAGGCCGTTCTCTAGGCCCTTGACCAACAGGTCAACTCTATTTGTAATTATATTACTTACCGACGAGTAACAAAAACCATTCGCCCGAATGGGATCATCTAGCGTCCACAGACCAACCTTCAGAGCGTGTTCTCGGCAAAGCGACAGAGCGAAAGAGCTCGCTCGTAAGTAGTGAATGTTGACACCCTCACAGCCTAAACGTAGAGCCTCTCGCACGCCTCGGCGAGTTGAGTCGGCTCTATCTAGTAAAAGATACCTAGGTACCCCTGGCAGGACCTTAGCTAGCTCTTTCAGAGTCTCAAGATCAAAAGATGAGAACAAGATAGCCGAATTCACAACCTTACGTTCCCAGTAAGGGGTTTTCATCGTCTGAGCTAAACGACCTACTACTTCATCCACTCTTGCTCGGGAGTCACGTTTGACCTCAAGGTTGATTAAACCATCATAAGATAAAAGTGCTTCGTCTATAAGTGGAACCGCTAGATGCGCATCTTGAGAGAACCCCCAGATCTCAGCTAACGACTTGTTAGCAACCTCCAGACCCCTGAAGCTCTTATCGTGACAAAGCACAAGCTCCCCATCAAGCGTCATGCGAAGATCGACCTCAACACCGTCAGCACCCAATTCTCTCGCTCTAACGATGGCCTCTTTGGAGTTTTGGGCATGATCGGGCCACCAGAATCCACGATGAGCATAGATCTTTAGAGACGGGATCTGAGAGCTGTTCACGACACATCCGAGGTCGGGATTGGAATCTCTATCGATACCGCAGATCCGAAGTTATCTGAGCTGAGTTGAAGCGTACCTCTTAGCTGTGAACGCACCAGATCTCGTACGATAAGAAGTCCCAGTGAGGTCGCAGACTCGATCGAAAACTCCCTAGGGAAACCTACTCCATCGTCCTTCACGAGTAGCATTGCCTTGCCATCCACGCTAAGTAGAGTCACAGATACACTGAGTGTGAAACGACCCCTAGCTCCGTGTTCTATCGAGTTCTGAATTAACTCTTGCAACACAACCGCAAGAGGAGTCGCTAGCTGTGCTTCAAGCTCTACAGAGGCGACTTCAATATCTATCGTTAGCTTCAAACTCGGCGGAGCCGACTCCTGAGCCAGTTTCACAATTGCCGCTACGATCTCCTCCATAGAGACCTGCTCTCCGATCTCTCGAGACAAAACCTCATGAACTACCGCTATCGAACGAATACGTCTCTCCGCCTCCTCTAGCGCACTACGTGCCAGCGGAGAATCAACCCTACGGCTCTGAAGTCTGAGCAACGAGGAGATCGTCTGGAGATTATTCTTGACTCGATGATGAATCTCTCGAATGGTAGCGTCTTTGGAGATCAAGAGTCTCTCGCTACGCCGAATGTTGGTTACGTCTTGCAGCAAAAGTAAAAATCCGTCAGCCTTTCCTGAGGCGATGAGGGGCATACAAAAAAAAGTTACTGCCGCCTCCTGCTGACCTTCGATCTCTTCAAGAACAGGAGCAAGAGTCTCAGCAGACCTAAGAGGCCCATCGAGTTCAATTCCTTGCTTCGCCAAGGTCCGCCCTATAGTAGGAGAGGAACATCCCAGACGATGAAGTGCACTAAGAGCGTTTGGGGATAAGAATCTAACCGTAAGGTCTGCGTCTAAGAGCACTACCCCATCTCCAACCCTTGGGATACTAGCCGAATCGTCTACTTTGTAGGGGTAGTCGCCAGCAAGAATCATCTTTGTAAAACGATCGAATATCTTTACGTATGTGGACTCCAACTCGCCGTGAATCCTGAGAGGGTTCAACATGTAGTCACGAGCTAAAATACCAAACACGTTGCCGTCAGCACGCAGCGCTATGCAGTTCGACACAACCATATGGTTGGAGTTCGGGTCCACCCACTCTGCAAAGGCCATTCCACCACTTTTTAGTGCTGACTCTACTACTCCTATAGATGCAGCGTCGTAGTAGATTCCGACGAGATCTCTTGGGTGAACTGTCTGCGAAGTTGCGGGGCGAACTTGAGCGGCGACTACGAACTCCTTAGCGCTTGAGTCACTCGGGATATATATCAAAAGATCAGAAAAACAGAGATCAGCTAAAAATCCCCAACGCCTTACTAAGTCTTTGAAGTAAGACCTAGTCGCTTCTGGTAAATTTGCCACAACCTCGTCTGGGAAGCTCTGCACGTCGGTATCCTCTTACTCTAGAGTTATTGGGGTAGGAAGTGGTTTTCTTGCACTAAATGAAAGTAATGAGTCGTAACCAGCCTTCGAGATGAGGCTCTTTATGTCGTCGATTCGATAAGCAACGTCTACAACTCCATGAGAGTCGGAGGCGGTAGTGATAGGAACACCCTTTTCAAAAAAATAACTAAGTAACGTTGGGCCCGGATAGGGTTCCTTCACTGGCTTCCGCCATCCAGCAGAAGATACCTCAGCGGCGATCTGAGCAGAAGCTGCCGCTTCAGCCATTCTCTCATAGAACTCCTCCGGGACAGAAGGGAAGAGTCCTGCGACCTTAATCAGGTCTGGATGAGCGAGCACATCGACCACTTTGGATGCACTAAGTTCCTCGAGTGCTCTCGTGTACCCCTCCCAGGCTGGTTCGATACCAACCTTCTCCCAA
>JAJYFP010000125.1 GCA_021790855.1 Actinomycetes bacterium | reverse complement strand
CAAGGGATAGGAACGATGTTATATGGATGAACTATATGAGTCAAAGATGCTGGTGGAAGGTATGCGATCGGCACTTATGCCAACGTATGGGGACTACGGAGTTGTGGTCAAAAGGGCTGAGGGTTGCCGCCTCTTCGACATCGACGACAACGTCTATTTGGACTTTTTATCTGGAGTCTCTGTCGTCTCTTTGGGACATTCAAACGAAGCTGTAAATCAAGCAGTGGTGGAGCAGATCTCTAACTTTGGACACCTCTCTAACTTCTTTTTGAACGAGACTACCTCAAGGCTCGCTCATCGTATCGCCTCTTTTGTAAGTAGTGATGCCTCAGACAAAGGAAAGGTATTTTTCTCCAACTCAGGTGCCGAGGCAAATGAGACCGCTATCAAGCTGGTTCGCCGATTTGGAGGTGGACAAAGGTATAAAATTGTTACCTGTTTGAACTCTTTTCACGGCAGGACGATGGGAGCTTTAGCGGCAACCGGCCAACCTGGTAAGCAAAAGCCGTTTCAGCCCCTGCCACCGGGCTTTGTGTACGTGGAGTTCGATAACCTGGCACAGATGGGAGAGGCTATATCTGACCCATCGGTTGCAGCTGTAATGGTCGAGATCATCCAGGGAGAGGGTGGAGTCGTAGACGCCTCGCCAGGATACTTTGAGGAGGTTGAACGCCTTTGCAAGGAACGGGGGATCCTGCTCGTCGTAGATGAGGTGCAGACCGGTATGGGTAGGACAGGGAGAATGTTTGCGTTTTCACACTTTGGATTAGATCCTGATATCGTAACACTATCCAAGGCGCTCGGAAATGGTTTCCCCATAGGTGCGACATGGGCGCGTACAGAGGTGGCCAACGCGTTTATGCCAGGTGATCATGGGAGCACCTTCGGCGGGAGTCCGAGTTCATGCGCTGCAGCACTGGCGGTCTTTGATGAGATAGAACGTAGAGACCTCTTAAGACACGTGGTTGAAGTATCGACCTATCTGAGAGGGAAACTGAGCGAACTCGACATCGTTCATGCGGTTAGCGGGATGGGTCTGCTTTTGGGTCTACGTCTCAAACGACCCGTTGCTAAAGAGATAGTTACCCGATCCTTGCAAAATGGACTAGTTCTGAACGCCTTGAGTGACCAGATTCTACGAATTGCACCTCCGTTGGTAGTATCAAAGAACGAGATCGACGAGGCGCTCGCGGTACTTTCGAAGGTTAGTTCGGATCTTTGATCCCAAGATATCAGTTATCGGAGAAGGGCAGATGGCTAAGAATCAGAGACAGTATAAAATAGCAAAAATTCTTCAGAGTAACTCAGTTTACTCTCAGAGCCAACTCGTAGAGTTGCTCTCCGGCGAGGGTGTCGTTGCGACTCAAGCGACCGTCTCAAGAGATCTTGATGAACTAGGAGCTATAAAGGTGAAATCAGGAGGGGGTCAAAGTATCTATGCGATCCCAGAGCTGCCAAAGGATCAATCCTCAACTCAAGATCATCTAAAGCGAGTTCTTAGCGACTGGGTAGTAGACGTTGTAGCTTCTTCAGTCTTTGTGATGGTGAGAACCCCTCCGGGTTGTGCCCATGTAGTAGCCTCGGCTTTGGATCGATCTCAGATGGATGGATTTTTAGGCACCGTAGCTGGTGACGATACAGTTTTGATACTCGCGGATGAATCTATAGGTGGAGTGGGACTAGCTCAAAAGATCGCAAGCCTAGCCGGTGTGGATCAGCAGCTTTCGTCGGACATATAAGAGATGAAGGTGTGGGTAGATTAGAGTGAAGTGGCGATGAAAGGTGGTTCGTTAGATGTCAAAGCGTAGGGTGGTGTTGGCTTACAGCGGAGGACTTGACACCTCGGTGGCTGTAAAGTGGCTAACGCTTGAGCGAGGATATGACGTCGTAGCTCTGTCTGTCGATGTGGGCCAGGGAGAAGACCTCGAAGCGGCTAGATCGCGTGCTTTAGAGTCTGGAGCAGTTGCAGCGGAGGTGGTAGATGCGAAAGACGAGTTTGCAAATGACTATCTCGTTCCTGCTATCAAGATGAACGCTCTGTACGAAGGGAAGTATCCTCTAGTCTCTTCACTCTCGAGACCTCTGATTTCAAAGCACCTAGTAGAGGCGGCCTCTCGATACGATGCTGACGCTGTTGCGCACGGTTGCACGGGGAAGGGCAACGACCAAGTGCGCTTTGAAGTGTCTATCCGGGCCCTGAATCCTTCTCTAGAGGTCGAGGCGCCTGTTAGAGAGTGGGGTTTCACTCGAGACGATACCATAGAGTACGCGCGATCTCATGGTGTAAAGGTTTCAGCGACAAAGAAGAGTCCCTATTCGATAGACCAAAATATATTTGGTCGCGCCGTTGAATGTGGAGAGATGGAAGATCCTTGGGCTTCCCCTCCGAAGGATGTCTACGAGATGACACGGGTATCGGAGTCAGAGCCTAAGGAGTTGAACATATACTTTGACAAGGGCGTTCCGGTGCGTTTAGACGGTGTTTCTATGTCTGTTTTTGAGGTCGTGAGTAGACTCAACAAGTTGGTAGGGTCCTTTGGATTCGGGCGTATAGATATGGTCGAGAATCGGCGAGTTGGGATTAAAAGCCGTGAAGTATATGAATCTCCAGCCGGACTGTCCCTTATTATGGCACACTCGGAGCTTGAGGATATAACTCTTGAGAGAGAGCTTGCCCATGAGAAGCGTCGACTGTCGTCGAAGTGGGCTGAAGCTGTCTACGATGGGCTTTGGTTCTCCCCACTCAAGGAGGCTCTAGATGAGTTTTGTGAGTACTCACAACGTTTCGTCACAGGTGAGGTTCGTCTAGGTCTTGAGAGCAATCGATGTTATGTGTTGGGCAGGAGGGCTGAAAAGGCTCTATACGACTTTGAACTTGCTACCTATGACTCAAGGGACGCGTTTCAACACAAAGACTCGGAGGGTTTTGTTAGAGTCTTCGGCCTGGGTATTGAGACCTGGGCGAAGCGTCAGCTTGGGCACAAGTAGGTCTCGTTCCGCTATGTTGGAGGTTCTATGACTTTATGGGAGGGAAGGTTCTCTAGCGGACCTTCAAGAGAACTAATGGCCTTTACGGAGAGCATCTCGTTCGATCGGGGACTTTGGTCTGAAGATATTAAGGGATCGAAAGCCCATGTCAAGGGACTAGTTCACTCTGAGATTATCTCCGAGGAGGAGGGACGAGCTATCCTCGATGGGCTGGACAAGATCTCCTTAGAGTTCGAGGACGATCGGTTTGTGTTTTTGGACTCTGACGAAGATATCCACTCGGCGATTGAACGGCGACTGACGGATCTCTTGGGGGACGTCGGTGCCAAGCTACACACGGGCCGTTCCCGTAACGACCAGATCGCTACAGATATGCGAATGTTTTCAAAGAGAGTTATTCTCGACGTAGGTAGCAAGGTTGTAGCTCTTTGTGAAACGTTGTTGGAGCTATCGACATCTGCCAAAGAGTCTTATCTACCTGGATATACCCATACACAGAGGGCTCAACCGATACTTTTGTCGCATCATCTACTCGCTCATGGGTGGTCC
>JAJYFP010000124.1 GCA_021790855.1 Actinomycetes bacterium | reverse complement strand
GAAGATTCGACGACTTTTAATGATTGCAAGAGAGCTATTGCTTGGAGAAGGCGGCTGCCGTAGTTATGATCGTGCATTGTTTGATCGAATTGGGGTAGTGGATGGCTGAGGATCCATCACAACGCACGTTGGACGAGGTTGACCGAGGATTGAATGACGATGTGGGGGTGTTGGTCTGTGATGCTCTTGGCGTAATCTATGATGTGAATTCTCACCTATTGAGACGATTGGGATTTACCTACTACGAAGTGGTAGGGGTTAAGTCACTTCATGACCTTTTCCCATCGCATGGATCAGAAAATGACGCTTTAGGTGACTGTAACGGAGTATTTTTCCCTGAGACCCTGAAGGACTATGGACCAAGGGCCTGCAGTATCAGATCATCAAGTGGTGCTGATATTGAGTCAACTGTCTTGGTTTTTCCATACGAAAGTGACGCTGAGCGTAGAACCTATATGGTCCTTGTGATGTCCATGGTTGACGCAGAGGCAGTCCTGGGACCATCCAAACAGGATAACCAAGTCAAGTACACCAACTTGTTCGAGAAGGTGGCTTTTGGTGTGCTTTTTTTGAACCGTGACGGGGAGATAATGTATGCAAACGCCAAGGCCCTTGAGATTTTGGATATTGAGAATGCTGGCGAAGGTGTCTTAGCCGAGAAGGTCTTTTGTAATCTCTTTGGCGAGGGGTTGGCACCAATGGACTACAGAGAATCTCCAATATTTTATTCACTCGAACACACGGCTCCAAGTAGTGGATCCTTTGGCATTTCGACATCAGCAAAGGTCTTTCGTTGGCTTAACGTGGAAGTAGTACCAACTGATCTAGGGCCCGAACGCTCAGGTGCAGTGGTCACTTTATTGGATATGACCTCTGAGAGGTCTGTGAGAGATAGCGAAAAGCTGTCGATGAGTCGCCTCGAGGCTCTCATAGAAGACGGGTGGGACCTCGTAATTATCGTCGATCCCGATGGCACGATATCGTGGTCATCCGGCGCCTGTACGAGACTGCTGGGTTATGAGAAAGATGAGTTGATCGGAGTCAATTTCAGCGAGTTTCTTCACGAGGATGATTTGGAAGAGGCGGCTAAGGTCGCAAGTGAGATCTATGACTCCGTAGGACGACGACTTAGCGTGACGGTGAGGGTATCGCACAAGACAGATGGTTATCGACATCTGGAGTTTTCTGTCATCAATTGCTTTGACGACCCAAGTATCGGTGGAGTGCTTGCAACAGCTAGAGATGTGACAGACAGGATGCTTGCCGAAGGGCGTTGGAAGGCGGCTGCCGAGACTCTTCATGTCGGTCTGGTGCTGATGAGTCCGGACGGAACCTGGAGAGAGGTGAACCAAGCAGTTACTGAGATGCTGGGAATCTCTGCGGAGTTTCTAGCAGGAGCAGACTTTGAGGCGTTTTCCTATTTGCACGATACAGGCTTGGGGACCGCTGAGTTCGCTGCTATAAAAAACAGAGAGAAGTCTCGAGTTCGGTTTCAAAAACGCCTGGTAAGGTGGGATGGAACACCCTTTCAGGTCGAGATTGGTTTTGCAGGTATTTTTGACCCATCCGGTACTTTGCTCGAGGTAGTGGCATTTATCGAAGATATAAGCGTGCGACATCGCGTTCAACAGGAGCTGGAGAGGGCATTTTCAAGGTTCGAGTCTTTGGTGGAACACTCAAGTGACATAACTCTGATCGTAGATCAGGTTGGTCGATTGTTTTATGCATCCCCCGCACTTGAAAATGTCCTGGGATACTCTAACCGGGATCGTTTTGGGAAAAGGACTGCGGACCTCGTGCACCCAGCAGATCGTGAAAGAGTTCGGGAGGTATTTTCCCGAATTCTGTCTAAGCAAAATAGCGTTGAATCCTTTGACTGCCGGCTTTTTCACCTGGACGGGACGTATAGATATGTCGAGGTCACTGCAACAAATCTAACTGGAGACCAAGCGGTCGGGGGAGTCGTATTAAACGTACGCGACGTTACTGAAAGAGTGGTCATTGCTCGTAGGCTGGAGTACCAAGCATCTCACGATCCCCTCACTAGGTTGCCAAATAGATTGTTGTTGCTTGACCGACTGAGTATCGCAAGGGAGAGGTATCTCAGATCAGGAGATGAATTTGCGCTTCTGTATCTGGATCTTGATGAGTTCAAGCATGTCAATGACTCCATGGGTCACGCTATTGGAGACGAGCTTCTTGCCGAGGTAGCGCGAAGGTTGGTGCGAGCCGTCAGAGCGGAAGACACCGTGTCTCGAATAGGCGGGGATGAGTTCGTTGTTCTAGCTGCCAGTGTCAGAGGTGTCGAAGAGGCGAGAAGTTTAGCCGAGAGAATACGCAGAGATCTTCAGGTTCCCTTTGATATAGGTGCAGTGAAACTGAGGGTTGGATGTTCCATAGGAATTGCTCTTTCAGAAGGTGCAACGCCTGAAGAGATGATGCAAGAAGCCGATACCGCTCTTTATCGAGCTAAAGAGCGAGGACGGGGTCGATGGGAGCTCTTTGACCAGGCAATGAGAACTCTATCTCAACGAAGGATGGAGACAGAACAGCTTCTTCGACGTGCTATCGAACTGAACAACATAGTTCTACTGTTTCAACCAATCGTCGATATCGGCACAATGACAATGTCGTGTGCGGAAGCGTTGATCAGAGTGTGGGATCAAGGTCCGCACTCGCTGGTAGGGCCAAAGGAGTTTATCGATGTAGCCGAAAAAAGTGGCCTAATCGTGCCCATGGGAAATAGCGTCTTGAAGATGGCGGGACAGTACCTAAAGAGATGGAATGAGAGTCCTGTCTCTTTAGATGACAAAGTTACCGTGTCGGTCAACCTATCCCCTAGACAGTTGTCCGATCCTCTTTTGGTGCCTCTTGTTCGTTCTATCTTGTCCGAAAACGCATTGGATCCTAGTTGGCTGTGTGTTGAGTTGACGGAGTATGCCTTGATCGACGTTGGATTGTCTATGCAGAGATCGCTCTTTGACTTAGCGGATCTTGGTATACAAATAGCAATAGATGACTTTGGTACCGGATGGTCTTCACTTACTTACCTGCGCAACTTTCCTATTTCGACACTGAAGATTGATCGAAGTTTTGTAGAGGGCTTGGGGAAGGTGCAAAAAGATACAGAACTAGTGAAGGCCGTGGTTGGATTGGGCCACTCGTTGGATCTGGAGACCGTAGCTGAAGGAGTCGAGCTCGACGAACAGCTTATGATTTTGAAGGAACTTGGCTGCACTAAAGCGCAAGGTTACCTGCTGTCTAGACCCCTGGACGAGACTTCCCTGTTCGAGTTCAGACGGTCACACTGAGGAGCAACTGTCACTTGGCGTTATCTGTGTCATGTGCTTGTGTGAGTTTATGATTGAACGAACCTCGAGTTTTGTCCTTGATGCCAAATTTTCTCGTGTCGAAAGACTAACAAAGGTTGATCTTTGCCAAGTTGAGGACCTAATGTATTGTTTGGAGACTTATATAAGCCGAAGGAGCGTCGTCAGTGGAATCGATCCGTAAAAGTATGCACGAGGAGTGGTTAAAGCGCCAC